>NZ_JBFADU010000009.1:0-217396 GCF_040641575.1 Streptomyces sp. NPDC020807 | reverse complement strand
TCCCCCCCCCCCCGCCCCCCCGCACTCTGTGGTGTTTTTGTTTTTTATTTGCCTACACCCCCCCCCCCCCCCCCCCCAAAAACACACCCCCCAGGCACACCTGGCACGATGGCGGGGTGACCGCACCCCTGACTCCGCCTCACCAGCCGCAGCCGCACGACCCCGCCTGGCCCCCGCCGCCCCCGTCGGAGCCGGGATCCGCCGGGGACCCGATCACCGCGGCCGAGGTCCTGCTGGGGGGAGTCATCGCCCTCGTCTCGACGGCGGTGGGCGCGCTGCTCGGCGTGCTGTGGCTGTGGCTGGCCCCGCGCGTCGAGCTGATCTCGGACGGCAAGGGCGTCTACCTCCGCGACTCCGAGGGCGAGTCGGCGATCGGCGCGGACGGTACGTTCGTCCTCCTCGCCCTGGCCTTCGGTGCCGTCGCGGCGCTCGTCGTCTTCCTGGCCCGCCGCAGGGGCGGGGTCCCGCTGGTGCTCGGTCTCGCGCTCGGCGGCGTCCTCGGCTCGCTGGTCGCCTGGGGCGTGGGGACGGTCTTCGGCCCGACGCGGGACGTCGTCGCGCACGCGAAGGCCGTCGGCCCCCAGGTCGTCTTCGAGGCGCCCCTCGAACTGAACATGGCGGCCGCCGCGATGTTGGCCTGGCCGCTCGCGGCGATGATCGTCCATCTGGCGCTCACGGCCCTCTTCGGCCCCCGCGACCCGGAGCCCGAGGACTGGGGGACCGGGCCGCACCCCGCGCCGCACCCCGAGAGGGCGTCCCAGCCGGAGAGCTCCCGGCCGGAGACCTCGCAGAAGACGCTCTGAACCCCGCCCGCGGAGACGTCAGCCCCGGCCGATCGGCGCGACCACCGCGGCGGTGAGCGCCGCCAGGTCGGCGGGGGAGAGCTCGACCTCAAGGCCCCGGCGGCCGGCCGAGACGCAGATCGTGGCGTGGTCCGAGGCCGTCGAGTCGAGGACCGTACGGAGCCGCTTGCGCTGGCCGAGCGGCGAGATGCCGCCCCGCACGTACCCCGTGGTGCGCTCGGCCGCCGCCGGGTCCGCCATCGCCGCGCGCTTCCCGCCGACCGCCGAGGCCAGCGCCTTCAGGTCCAGCTGGCCCGCGACCGGGACCACCGCGACCGTCAGCTCGCCGTCGACGTCCGCGACCAGAGTCTTGAAGACCCGGTCGGGGGAGACGCCCAGCGCCTCCGCCGCCTCCTCGCCGTACGAGGGGGAGGCGGGGTCGTGCTCGTACGCGTGCAGGGTGTACGGGGTCCCGGCCGCGGCCAGCGCGACGGTCGCCGGGGTGCCCCCGGCGTTCTTCTTCGGCTTCTTCGCCACGCGCTCTTCGCTCTCCGTGCTCTCGGTGGGGTGCGTGCTCCCGGTGGGGTGCGTGCTCCCGGTGGGGTCCGTGCTCCCGGTGGGGGGCGCCGTCCTCCGTGGGGGTCCGCTGTCCTCGGTGGGGGGCGCGCCGTCCTCAGTTGAGGTGCGTCGGACCCTGCGTCAGGTCGGTCACCGGCAGCGAGGGCAGGTGCCGCAGCACCGCGGTCTCCGCCCGCAGCAGCGACAGCTCCTCGCGGAGCCGCGTCGCCGTGTCCGGCGCCTGGAGCAGCCGCTGCTTGGTCGGGGTGTCGAGCACCGTCGCCGCCGCGACCAGGTACGACACCACCGACGGGTCGTCCGGCAGCTCGCTCGTCGTCAGCGACCGTTCCCGGGCCCCGGCCAGCCGCTTCTGGTAGTTCCTGAAGGCCCGCAGCACGCCCTCGGCGAGCGTCGCCGCGTCGTCGCCGGGCTCCTCGGGGACCTCCTCGACCTCGGCGACCAGGAACGGGCCGCTCGCGTCGACGGAGTGGAGCTTCACCCGGGTCGTCCCGGTCGTCATCACCTCGAAGGTGCCGTCGGCGCGCTCCCGGATGCTCGCCGCGTCGGCGACGCAGCCCATCCGGTGGAAGGCCTGGAGCGGGTCGGCGCCGAAACCGGCGGCCGGGCCCCTCTCCGGCAGCGCCGTCTGGTCCGGCATGCCGGGCGCGGTCGGCGCCACCTCGCGGCCGTCGCGGATGGCGACGACGGCGAAGCGCCGCGGCTCCGACTCGTCGATCGTGAGCAGCTCGCGCATCATGGCGCGATAACGCTCCTCGAAGACGTTCAGAGGCAGCACGAGGCCCGGGAAAAGCACCGCGTTGAGCGGAAAGAGAGGCAGGCGAGCGGTGGTCACAGCGGCCAAGCCTAATGGCCGCCGGGCCCGCCTCGTCCGGCCCGTCCGGATCCCGGCCGCCACAGGCCCCCCGACCCCGCCGACTCGGCCCGTACGCGCTCCCGCACGGCGAGGAACCGGAGAAGGGGGTCCTCCCGCACGGCACCGCGCGGAGCCCCGTTCGGAGCGCCCCACGGGAAGGAGGTCGCGTGGGGGCCGATCCGGCGGAACTCGTCGAGCGCCTCGTCCCACCGCTCCCGCTCGACCAGCACGTACGCGAGGAGGTTGCGGACCTCGGCGGGCCACGGGTCGCCCGGCGGGAACGCCGCCGAGAGGGAGAGCGCCCGGTCGGCGGCCCGGTCGAGCCGGGACGCCCCCGGCGAGCGGTCCGGCCTGGGCAGCGCCCTGATCCGGTCGTGGGCCGCGCGCACCGGGAGCGCCCTGACCAGGGAGTCGGGGGCGGCGTCGTCGGCGGCCTGCTCGGCGAAGTCGAACGCGGCCCGGTGCGATCCGTACCACTGGGCGGAGAGGTACTTGAGGGCGGCGACGTGGCTGCCGTAGTGGTGCGGGGAGCGGCGCACGGCTTGCTCCCACAGCGACTCGAAGACCGCGTGCCCGGCGTGCGCCCCGCGCGCGTGGTCGAGGGCGAGCCGCCAGGGCACCGGGTCGTGCGGCGCGCTCCCGGTGACCACCGCGATCACCGGGTCGAGCTCCCGCAGCCGCTCGGCCCGGGCGGGTGACTCCCAGGCCCGGCGCACCGAGAGCTGCGCCGAGACGAGCAGGGCGTCCGGGTCGTGGGGCGCGACGGCGAGCCAGTGCAGCAGCCAGTCGGGCCGGTGGTACGCGAAGGCGGCGAGCCGGGTGACGTACCGGTCGCGGTCCTCCCACTCGCCCGCCTCCCGGACCGTGGCGAGCAGCTTCGCCGCGGGCTCCGGATCGGCCAGGGCCGCGGCCACCAGAGCGGGCGCCAGCCGCTCGTCCGGGGCGTCGAGCAGCACGTCGTCGTCCGGTACGAGCCCGGCGGTCTCCCGCGGGGCGGCCCGGGCGGAGCGGACGGCGCCGATGAGGGCGCGGAGCAAGGACATCGTGCGACGTATTTTCTCACCGGGGCGCGGTGGCGCACCTCGGCCGCACAACGCCTTCACCGCCGTCTCACCCGGCCCCCGCACCCGGCGGGCGCTCCCCTCACCCCCGCCGCAGCAGCCGGGTCGCGCCCGCCGCGACCGTCGTCGCCAGGATCCAGCCGAGGAGTATCAGCGCCGCCGCGGCCCACTGCCACATCCCTTCGAGCCGCCAGTAGCCGTCCTGGCCGAGGTTGATCACCGGGAGCAGCAGGTCGAGCGCGTACAGCGTGCCGTTCCACTCGGGCGACTCGTCGGTCTTGAGCGGGACCGGCCGGTAGCGGGTGAAGGCGAGGGTGCCCGCCGCCCACAGCACCGCCATCCACACCGCCGCCCGGCCCGGCCGGTAGCCGTACGCCACCGTCCAGTCCTGCACGAAGCCCCACAGCTTCCCCGCCACCGGCAGCGTCTCCCGCCGGCGCCGCTGCTTGGCGAGCAGCACCTCGCGCGCGTCCGCGTCCTCCCCGCTGTTCCGCAGGACCGTCGCGAGCCGCTCGTACGGCTCCGGGGCGTACTCCGGGGTCGCCGCCGCGACCCACTCCAGCCGCCGGGCCAGCGGGAAGTGCCCGTACGGCACGAGGTTCTCGTAGACGAACCCGCCCATCGCGAGCCCGCCCGGGCCCGGCCAGCTCGACCACAGGTCGATCAGCGTGACGATCCTGGCCCCGTTCAGCACCACCCGGCCCTCCGCCGGCCGCTCCCCGTTGAACCTCAGCTCCGGGGTGACGATCCGGCGCAGCGACAGCTCCTCGCGGCGCGCCCCGTCCAGCAGGAAGCGCGCGTCGTGCAGGTCCACCGCGTCGCCGAACCGGCCGTCGTCCAGGCGGACCCCGCCGTGGCACTCGACGGGCTTGCGCCGGGCGCCCCGGGCGGGCGTCACCCCGTAGGGCGGGGTGCCCCGGGTGTTGCCCGTGTCCTCGTACACCCACGCCGCGTTCAGGTGGAGCGAGCGCTCCACCGTCAGCTGCGGCGCGTTGAGCGCGCGGCGCTGCTGCGCCCCGCGCAGCACGCTGCCCCGCAGGCTGAGCGAGACGCCGACCTTCGCGCCGCGCAGGCTCAGCTCCCCGTGCGTCTCGATGAGCTCGGCCTGGAGGTCCTGGGCCACCAGCATCCCGTCGGCCGTGATCGCCCGCCCGCGCCCGTCGGGCCACACCCGGATCTGGTTGATCAGCAGGTCCGTGCCGATCTGGGCGTCGGTCAGCCGGATCCCGCGCCCGACCCGGCAGCGCGGCAGGTGCAGGTCGCCCGTCGTCTGCAGCCGGGCCGCCTCCAGCCGGGGCATCGCGCAGGCGACCATCCGCAGCGTGCCGAAGTGGGCCTCGGGGAGCACCACCTCGCCGTCGAACCGGCAGCCGTGCAGCTCCACGTACGGCCCGATCGTCCCGCCGGCCAGGTTGAGCACGCCCGTGATGCGCACCCCGCGCAGCTTCAGCGCGGCGACCCTGCCCGCCCTGGCCTGCGGCCCGTCGAGCAGCAGCCGGGCCACGACGTCGGCCCGCACGCTCCGCGCCGGACCCCAGTCCGCCGCCCCGAACGGGTCGTCCCGCTCCTCGTCCCCCTCCGTCAGGTCGCAGGTCACGCCGACCCGGAACGCCTGCCACACCGCCTGCTCGGGGCCCGTGAGCCCCTCCGGCATGCCGTCCTCGCGCGGCTCGGTCAATGCCGCCCCCTCGCTTCCCCGTGTTCGGCCGTCCGCTCCCACGAGCCCGCTGCCCGGTCCTCGTGGATTCGTACAGCCGTTCTTCCCGCCCTGTGACGGGCTGAACGCTAACGGTCAGGAGTGGCGAGCAGACGCCACTGAGACGTGTATCAGCCAGTGATACGGAAACCGAGGCCGCGAAGCCGTCTGCGAGAATTGACCCGTGATCTCTCGAATCGATCTGCGCGGCGAGACCCTCCCCGAGGGTTCCGCTCTGCGCGACCTGCTGCCCCGTGCCGAGTTCGACGTGGAAGCCGCCCTGGAGAAGGTGCGGCCGATCTGCGAGGGCGTACGGCATCATGGCGCGGCCGCGGTGATCGAGTACGGGGAGAAATTCGACGGCGTCCGCGTCGACCGGCTCCGCGTCCCCGCCGAAGCGATCACCCGTGCCCTCGACGAGCTCGACCCGGCCGTCCGCGCCGCCCTCGAGGAGTCCATCCTCCGCGCCCGCCTCGTCCACCGCCAGCAGCGCCGCACGACCCACACCACCCAGGTCGTCCCCGGCGGCACGGTCACCGAGAAGTGGATCCCGGTCGACCGCGTCGGCCTGTACGTGCCGGGCGGACGCTCCGTCTACCCGTCCTCCGTCGTGATGAACGTCGTCCCGGCGCAGGAGGCCGGCGTCGAGGGCGTGGCCGTCGCCTCGCCCCCGCAGAAGGACTTCGGCGGCCTGCCGCACCCGACGATCCTCGCCGCCTGCGCCCTCCTCGGCGTCGACGAGGTGTACGCGGCCGGCGGCGCCCAGGCCATCGCCATGTTCGCGTACGGCACCAGCGGCACCGCCGACGAGCCCGGCTGCGCCCCGGTCAACCTGGTCACCGGCCCCGGCAACATCTACGTGGCCGCCGCCAAGCGCCTCCTCAAGGGCCGCATCGGCATCGACGCCGAGGCGGGCCCGACGGAGATCGCGATCCTCGCGGACTCCACGGCCGACCCGGTCCACGTCGCCGCCGACCTCATCAGCCAGGCCGAGCACGACCCGATGGCCGCCTCGGTCCTCGTCACCGACTCCGAGGAGCTCGCCGCCGCCACCGAGGCCGAGCTGAAGACCCAGGTCGCCGCCTCCAAGCACGTCGACGACCGGATCGCCCCGGCCCTCGCCGGCCGCCAGTCCGCGATCGTCCTGGTCAACGACCTGGCCGACGGCCTCAAGGTCGTCGACGCGTACGGCGCCGAGCACCTGGAGATCCAGACCGCCGACGCCTCCGCCGTCGCCGACCGCGTCCGCAACGCCGGCGCGATCTTCGTCGGCCCGTGGTCGCCGGTCTCCCTCGGCGACTACTGCGCCGGCTCCAACCACGTCCTGCCCACCGGCGGCTGCGCCTGCCACTCCTCGGGCCTCTCCGTGCAGTCCTTCCTGCGCGGTGTCCACATCGTGGACTACACGCGCGACGCGCTCGCCGACGTCGCCCACCACGTCGTCACGCTCGCCGAGGCCGAGGACCTGCCGGCGCACGGCGCGGCGATCAAGGCCAGGTTCGGATGGAAGGTGCCGGAGCCCAAGTGACCGGAAGCAGCGATCGATCCGCCTGGGACGACCTCCCCGTCCGCGACGAGCTCCGCGGCAAGTCCCCCTACGGCGCGCCCCAGCTCGACGTCCCCGTCCAGCTCAACACCAACGAGAACCCCTACCCGCTGCCCGAGGCGCTCGTCGCCCGGATCGCGGAGCGGGTCGCCGAGGCCGCCCGCGGCCTCAACCGCTACCCCGACCGTGACGCGGTCGAGCTCCGCACCGAGCTCGCCGCCTACCTCACCCGGACCGGCGGCCACCGCGTCGGCGTCGAGAACGTCTGGGCGGCCAACGGCTCCAACGAGGTCCTCCAGCAGCTGCTGCAGACCTTCGGCGGCCCGGGCCGCACCGCGATCGGCTTCGAGCCCTCGTACTCGATGCACGCCCTGATCGCCCGCGGCACCGGCACCGGCTGGATCTCCGGCCCGCGCCACGAGGACTTCACCATCGACGTGGAGGCGGCGGCCCGGGCCATCGCCGAGCACGCGCCGGACGTCGTCTTCGTCACCTCGCCGAACAACCCCACCGGCACCGCAGTCGAGGCCGGGACCGTCCTCGCCCTGTACGAGGCGGCCCAGGCGGCCAAGCCCTCCCTGGTGATCGTCGACGAGGCGTACGTGGAGTTCAGCCACCGCGCCTCCCTGCTGCCGATGCTCGAAGGCCGGCCGAACCTGGTCGTCTCCCGGACCATGTCCAAGGCCTTCGGCGCCGCCGGACTCCGCCTCGGCTACCTCGCCGCCCACCCGGCCGTCGTTGACGCCGTCCAGCTGGTCCGGCTGCCGTACCACCTCTCCGCCGTCACCCAGGCCACCGCGCTCGCCGCCCTGGAGCACACCGACACCCTCCTCGGGTACGTCGAGCAGCTCAAGGCCGAGCGCGACCGCCTCGTCGACGAACTGCGTGCCATCGGCTACGAGGTCACCCCCTCCGACGCCAACTTCGTGCAGTTCGGCCGCTTCGCCGACTCCCACGAGGCCTGGCGGCGGATCCTCGACCGGGGCGTCCTGGTCCGGGACAACGGCGTACCGGGATGGCTGCGGGTCACCGCGGGCACCCCCGAAGAGAACGACGCGTTCCTCGACGCGGTCCGTGAACTGATGAAGGAGCAGAAGCGATGAGCCGCGTAGGCCGCGTTGAGCGCACCACCAAGGAGACGTCCGTCGTCGTCGAGATCGACCTCGACGGCACCGGCAAGGTCGACGTGTCGACCGGGGTCGGCTTCTACGACCACATGCTGGACCAGCTCGGCCGCCACGGTCTGTTCGACCTGACCGTGAAGACCGACGGCGACCTCCACATCGACTCGCACCACACCATCGAGGACACCGCCCTCGCCCTCGGCGCCGCCTTCAAGCAGGCCCTCGGCGACAAGGTCGGCATCTACCGCTTCGGCAACTGCACCGTCCCGCTGGACGAGTCGCTCGCCCAGGTGACCGTGGACCTCTCCGGCCGTCCGTACCTCGTGCACACCGAGCCCGAGAACATGGCGCCGATGATCGGTTCCTACGACACGACGATGACCCGGCACATCTTCGAGTCCTTCGTCGCCCAGGCGCAGATCGCCCTCCACATCCACGTCCCCTACGGTCGCAACGCGCACCACATCGTGGAATGCCAGTTCAAGGCACTCGCCCGCGCGCTCCGCTACGCCTCCGAGCGCGACCCGCGCGCCGCCGGAATCCTCCCCTCCACGAAGGGCGCGCTCTAGTCGTGAACAGCCTCTCCACCATCCTCATCGTCGTCGGGCTCTTCCTGCTCGGCGGCATCTACTCCTTCGTCAAGCAGCAGATGCCGAAGGGCCTGATCGTGCTCGTCTCGATCGGCGCCGCGATGTGCCTCTCCGCCGGCCTCCTGCGTCTGGACGTGTGGTCATGAGCACGCCCTCCGTCTCCGGTTCGGCGGCCCCGAAGAAGGTCGTCGTCTTCGACTACGGCTTCGGCAACGTCCGCTCCGCCGAGCGCGCGCTCGCCCGGGTCGGCGCGGACGTCGAGATCACCCGCGACTACGACAAGGCGATGAACGCCGACGGACTCCTCGTCCCCGGCGTCGGCGCCTTCTCCGCCTGCATGAAGGGGCTCCGCGAGGCCCGCGGCGACTGGATCATCGGCCGCAGGCTCTCCGGCGGCCGTCCCGTCATGGGCATCTGCGTCGGCATGCAGATCCTCTTCGCCCAGGGCATCGAGCACGGCGTGGAGACCGAGGGCCTCGACGAGTGGCCCGGTACGGTCGAGCCGTTGAACGCCCCCGTCGTGCCCCACATGGGGTGGAACACCGTGGACGCGCCCGAGGACTCCCAGCTCTTCGCGGGTCTCGACGCCGACGCCCGGTACTACTTCGTGCACTCCTACGCGGTGCGCGAGTGGACCCTGGAGATCGGCAACAAGAACATGCGGGCCCCCAAGGTCACCTGGGCCACCCACGGCGAGCCCTTCGTCGCCGCCGTCGAGAACGGCGCCCTGTGGGCCACCCAGTTCCACCCCGAGAAGTCCGGCGACGCCGGAGCCCAGCTCCTCACCAACTGGATCGGAACCCTGTGAGCACTCTCGAACTCCTCCCCGCCGTCGACGTCCGCGACGGCCAGGCCGTGCGTCTCGTCCACGGCGAGTCCGGCAGCGAGACCTCCTACGGCTCTCCTCTGGAGGCCGCCCTGGCCTGGCAGCGCTCCGGCGCGGAGTGGCTCCACCTGGTCGACCTCGACGCCGCCTTCGGCACCGGCGACAACCGCGAGCTGATCGCCGAGGTCGCCAAGGCGATGGACATCAAGGTCGAGCTGTCGGGCGGCATCCGCGACGACGCCTCGCTCGCCGCCGCCCTCGCCACCGGCTGCACCCGCGTCAACCTCGGCACCGCCGCCCTGGAGACCCCCGAGTGGGTCGCCAAGGTCATCGCCGAGTACGGCGACAAGATCGCCGTCGGCCTCGACGTCCGCGGCACCACCCTGCGCGGCCGCGGCTGGACCCGCGACGGCGGCGACCTGTACGAGACGCTCGCCCGCCTCGACTCCGAGGGCTGCGCGCGGTACGTCGTCACCGACATCGCCAAGGACGGCACGCTCCAGGGCCCCAACCTGGAGCTCCTGAAGAACGTCTGCGCGGCCACCGACAAGCCCGTCGTCGCCAGCGGCGGCGTCTCCTCCCTGGACGACCTGCGGGCCATCTCCGGCCTCGTCCCGCTGGGCGTCGAGGGCGCGATCGTCGGCAAGGCGCTCTACGCCGAGGCCTTCACCCTGGAAGAGGCCCTCGCGACGGTGGCCTCCGCATGACCGGATCCGCACGCGGCTCCGTCCGCAAGGTCGTCACCGGCGCCCCCTGGGAGGAGCAGTTCGGCTACTCCCGCGCCGTCGAGCTCCCGAACGGCACCGTCCTCGTCTCCGGCTGCACGTCGGTGGTGGACGGCCAGATCGCCGACGGCGGTCCGTACGAGCAGGCCGTCAACTCCTTCAACGTGGCCTTCGCCGCGCTGGAGCAGCTCGGACTGGGCGCCGAGCACGTCGTCCGCACCCGCATGTACCTCACGCACGCGCGGGACGTGGACGAGGTCGGCCGCGCCCACAAGGAGCTGTTCGACGCGGTCCGCCCGGCCGCGTCGATGATCATCGTCTCCGGCTTCGTCGACCCCCGGCTGGTCGTCGAGGTCGAGGTCGAGGCCTACAGGAGTGATGCGGCATGAGTCTCGCCGTACGCGTGATCCCCTGCCTGGACGTGGACAACGGCCGGGTCGTCAAGGGCGTCAACTTCCAGAACCTGCGGGACGCCGGCGACCCCGTCGAGATGGCCAAGCTGTACGACGCCGAGGGCGCCGACGAGCTGACCTTCCTCGACATCACCGCCTCCTCGGGCAACCGGGAGACCACCTACGACGTGGTGCGCCGCACCGCCGAGCAGGTCTTCATCCCGCTCACGGTCGGCGGCGGCGTCCGCTCGGCCGACGACGTCGACAAGCTGCTGCGGGCCGGCGCCGACAAGGTCGGCGTCAACACCGCCGCCATCGTGCGCCCCGAGCTCATCCAGGAGATCGCGGAGCGCTTCGGCCGCCAGGTCCTCGTCCTCTCCGTGGACGCGCGCCGCACGGCCACCGGCTCCTTCGAGGTCACCACGCACGGCGGCCGCCAGGGCACCGGCATCGACGCCGTCGAGTGGGCGCACCGGGCCGCCGAGCTGGGCGCGGGGGAGATCCTGCTCAACTCGATGGACGCCGACGGCACGAAGGACGGCTACGACACCGAGATGATCGCGGCCGTGCGCAAGCACGTCACGGTCCCGGTGATCGCCTCCGGCGGCGCCGGCAAGCTCGCCGACTTCGCCCCGGCCGTCGACGCGGGGGCGGACGCGGTGCTCGCGGCCTCCGTCTTCCACTTCGGCGATCTGCGGATCGGCGAGGTCAAGCAGGCGCTGAGGGAGGCGGGCCGCCCGGTTCGCTGATCTTCGTTCCGCTTCACGAAGGGCCCTTTCGGGGGCCCTTCTCCTTGCCCAGATGCGCAGGATTATTTGTGCAAATCATCTTGCGCAACTTTTCTTTCGTATCTACGGTCGTGGACATGACCTCGCAGGAGCACCGCCGCATCGACGACCTCGGCACCCTGAAGGCCATCGCGCACCCGCTGCGCATGCGCCTCTACCGGGCCCTGTTCGTGTCCCGTACGGCCACCGCGTCCCAGCTCGCCGACCAGGTCGACGAGGCCGTCTCGCTGGTCAGCTACCACCTGCGCAAGCTCGCCGAGCACGGCCTGATCGAGGAGGCCGAGGCACAGTCCGCCGACGGCCGCGAGCGCTGGTGGCAGCCCAGCTCGTACGGCTTCAGCATCCGCGACGAGGACGTCCGGGCCCCCGAGCTCGCCGCGGCGACCGCCGCCTTCGGCCGTACCGTCGACGAGCAGCGCCGCGAGATGTACGACCGCTTCCGCGACGAGCGGCACACCTGGTCCGAGGAGTGGCGCTCCGCCGCCGTCAGCTCCGAGTGGCTGCCCCGCCTCACCGCCCCCGAACTCGCCTCCCTCGGCAAGGAGCTCGACGCGCTCCTCCAGAAGTACGACCGGCGGGCGCGCGCCGCCGAGGCCGCCGGCGACACCGAAGGCCGCGAGAACGTCGCCGTCCACCTCCACGGCTTCCCGTACCGGGGGACCGCGTGACCACGCTCGTCGAGGCGCCCTCGACCCCCGCCCACAAGAACCCCCAGGTCCTGCGCTGGCTCGGCGCCTACACCGCCTCCACGCTCGGCGACAGCGTCTACTACCTCGCCCTGTCCTGGTCCGCCGTCTCCACCGGCAGCCCCGCCCAGGCCGGCCTCGTCATGGCCGCCGCCGCCGTGCCCCGCGCGCTCCTGATGCTCGGCGGGGGAGTGATCGCCGACCGCCTCGGCCCGCGCCGCGTCGTCATCGCCTCCGACGCCGTCCGCGCCCTCGTCGTCCTCGGCCTCGCCGCCGCCCTGCTGACCGCCACGCCCGGCCTCTGGGCGCTCGCCGCCATCGGCCTCGTCTTCGGCGTCGTCGACGCCCTCTTCCTGCCCGCCGTCGGCGCCCTGCCCCCGCGCGTCGCCGAGCGCGACCAGCTCGCCCGCGTCCAGGGCATGCGCGGCATCTCCTACCGCCTCGGCGCCGTCCTCGGCGCACCGCTCGGCGGCCTCGCCGTCGCCCTCGGCGGCCCGGCCACCGCCTTCGGCGTCGCCGGAATCCTCTTCGCCCTCTCCCTGCCGCTGCTCCTCGGGCTCAGGCTCCGCCCCCTGCCCGAGGAGGACCGGACGGGCGGCGGCACCGCCCTGCGCGACCTCGCCGACGGCCTGCGCTACCTCCGCGGCCACCGGACGCTCGGCCCGCTCATGATCGTCGTCCTCCTCGCCGACCTCGGCTTCACCGGCCCCCTCAACGTCGGCCTCGCCGTCCTCTCCGAACAGCGCGGCTGGGGCGCCTCCGGCATCGGCTGGATCCTCGCCGGCTTCGGCGTCGGTGCCGGCGGCGCCTCCCTGCTGCTGACCGTCAAGGGCCACGTGCCCCGGGCCGGGCTCGTCATGGGCTGGACCATGGCCGTCGGAGCCGTGTCGATCGCGGCCCTCGCGTACATCCCCTGGCTGCCGCTCGCCGCCCTCGCGGCCCTCTCCGTCGGCCTGCTCGCCGGGCTCTCCGGCGCCCTCTGCAACGCCCTCGTCCAGACCGAGTGCGACCCCGCTTACCTGGGCCGGGTCAGCGCCGTCTCCAGCCTCGGCAGCCTCGGCCTGGCCCCGCTGAGCTTCCCGGTCACCGGGGCCGCCATCGGCGTCTGGGGTCCCGGACCGGTCTTCGTCGCCAGCGCGGCGGTCTGCGCCCTCTCGGGCGTGTACGCCCTCGCGGTCCCGGCACTCCGCCGCGCCGAACTGCCCGCCTGAGGCCTCAGAGCCCCAGCTGCTTCGTCTCCCGCAGCCGCTCGATCGCCTCGGGCTCCCCGTCCAGCGCCACCTTCGCCACGTCCTGGCGGCCGTACAGGTACATCATCAGCTCACCCGGCTCCCCGGAGGCCGTCACCACCGGGGTGCCGCGGTGGGCCACCGCCGTCTGGCCGTTCGGACGGCGCAGCACCAGACCCACCGGCGCCTTGCGGCCCATCAGCCGCGCCATCTTCTCCAGGCGCGACCAGAGCGCGTCCGCGAAGACCGGGTCGATCTCCCGCGCCGACCACTCGGGCTGCGCCCGGCGCACGTCCTCCGCGTGGACGTAGAACTCGACGACGTTCGCCCCCTCGTCCACCTGCTTGATCGTGAACGGCGAGAACTTCGGCGGACCCGAACGGATCAGCTGGACCAGCTCCGCATACGGCTTCTCCGCGAACTCCGCCGTCACCCGGTCCATCCGGTCCTTCAGCGCGGGGACGACCGCCCCCGCCGCGGCGTCCGGCCGCCGCTCGCGCACCACCACGTGGGCGGCGAGGTCCCGCGTCCGCCACCCCTCGCACAGCGTCGGGGCGTCCGGACCCGCCGCCTCCAACAGGTCGGCGAGCAGAAGCCGTTCACGTTTCGCATGGGTCGACATGCCCGCCAGCGTACGACCGGGGGCACCGGTCCGCCCAGGGGACGCCCCGGGGGGACGGGGACGGGTCCGCCCGGCGGACGGCGCGCGGGACCGAGGGCGGGTCCGCCCAGTGGACGCCCCGCCGGACACCCTCCCGGATCGCGGCACAATGGCGCCATGACCAGCACGCCCCGGACCCCCAGCGACCTCGACCCCGCCATCGCCGCCCGCCTCAAGCGCAGCGCCGACGGGCTCGTCCCCGCCATCGCCCAGCAGTACGACACCGGCGAGGTGCTGATGCTCGGCTGGATGGACGACGAGGCCCTCCACCGCACCCTCACCACCGGCCGCTGCACCTACTGGTCCCGCAGCCGGAACGAGTACTGGGTCAAGGGCGACACCTCCGGGCACGTCCAGCACGTCAGGTCCGTCGCCCTCGACTGCGACGCCGACACCCTCCTCGTCAAGGTCGACCAGGTCGGTGCCGCCTGCCACACCGGCGCCCGCACCTGCTTCGACGCCGACGTGCTCCCCGTATCCCAGTAAGGTCTGGCGCCATGGATCTCGAGACCTTCCGCAAGCTGGCGGCCGACCGCCGCGTCATCCCCGTCAGCCGCAGGCTCCTCGCGGACGGCGACACTCCGGTCGGGCTCTACCGCAAGCTCGCCGCGGAACGCCCCGGCACCTTCCTCCTCGAATCCGCGGAGAACGGCCGCAGCTGGTCCCGCTACTCCTTCATCGGCGTCCGCAGCGACGCGACCCTCACGGTCAGGGACGGCCAGGCCCACTGGCTCGGCACCCCGCCCGTCGGCGTCCCCGTCGACGGCGACCCGCTGGCCGCCCTGCGCGCCACCGTCGAGACCCTGCACACCCCGCGCGACCTCGCGGCCGGGATGCCGCCCTTCACCGGCGGCATGGTCGGCTACCTCGGCTACGACATCGTCCGGCGCCTGGAGAAGATCGGCGACTCCACCCGCGACGACCTGGAGCTCCCCGAGCTCACCATGCTCCTCACCAGCGACCTCGCGGTCCTCGACCACTGGGACGGGACGGTCCTGCTGATCGCCAACGCGATCAACCACAACGACCTGGACACCGGCGTCGACGAGGCGTACGCGCACGCCGTCGCCCGCCTGGACGCCATGGAGGCCGACCTGGCCCGCCCGGTCGCCACCGCCCCCGCCGCCCTCCCCGACTCCGCGCTCCCGGAGTTCTCGGCCCTGTGGGGCGGCCAGGCCTACCAGGACGCCGTCGAGGACATCAAGGAGCGCATCCGCGCGGGCGAGGCCTTCCAGGTCGTCCCCTCCCAGCGCTTCGAGACCCCCTGCGCCGCCTCCGCCCTCGACGTCTACCGGGTGCTCCGGGCGACCAACCCGTCCCCGTACATGTACCTCCTCCGCTTCGAGAACGGCTTCGACATCGTCGGCTCCAGCCCCGAGGCGCTCGTCAAGGTCGAGGACGGCCACGCGATGCTCCACCCCATCGCCGGCACCCGCCACCGGGGCGCCACCCCGCAGGAGGACCACGACCTCGCCGAGGAGCTCCTGGCCGACCCCAAGGAGCGCGCCGAGCACCTCATGCTCGTCGACCTCGGCCGCAACGACCTCGGCCGGGTCTGCGCCCCCGGCTCGGTGGAGGTCGTCGACTTCATGTCCGTCGAGCGGTACTCGCACGTCATGCACATCGTCTCCACCGTGACCGGCGAGGTCGCCGAGGGCCGCACCGCCTTCGACGTCCTCACCGCCTGCTTCCCGGCCGGCACGCTCTCCGGCGCGCCGAAGCCCCGCGCGATGCAGATCATCGAGGAGCTCGAACCCACCCGGCGCGGGCTCTACGGCGGATGTGTCGGTTATCTCGATTTCGCCGGGGACGCCGACACGGCCATCGCCATCCGTACGGCCCTGCTCCGCGACGGAACGGCATACGTGCAGGCCGGAGCGGGTGTCGTCGCCGACTCCGACCCGGTCGCCGAGGACAACGAATGCCGCAACAAGGCCGCCGCCGTCCTCAGGGCCGTCCACACCGCCAACCGGATGAACGACCACTGAGCCGGTAGGGGATAGTGGGGTACGTGAGTGCCGTACCCGTACCCCAGCCCCGGGCCGCCCGCGCGGCCGTCCCCACCGGCGGACGCCGCAGCCTGGCCGCGGCGCTCCTCCTCGGCGCCCTGGGCGCCACCGTCGTCCTGCTGTCGGCCGGCCAGATCTGGGCCGAGGGCACCGCGGCCGTCGGCGGCGGCAGCATCCCCGTCGAGGCCGACGGCGGCACCGTCACCGGCGTCCCGACGGCCCTCGCGATCGTCGGGCTCGCCGCCCTCTTCGCCGTCTTCGCCGTCCGCCGCACCGGCCGCACCCTCGTCGCCGCGCTCCTCGCGCTCAGCGGCGCGGGCGCGGCGCTCGCCGCCGTCCTCGGCGCCTCCGACGCCGCCGCCCTGGACGCCGAGGCCGCCCGCATCAGCGGCGACAGCGCCGCCACCGTCGCCGGCCTCACCCACACCGCCTGGCCGTACGTCACCGCCGCCGGCGCCGTCCTCATCCTGCTCGCCGGACTCCTCGCCCTGCGCTTCGGCACCACCTGGCCCGCGATGGGCGGCCGGTACGAGCGCTCCGGCGCCCCGCGCGCCGCGCGCAAGGCCACCGCGGGCGCCGCGGCCGACCCGGACCGGCCCGAGGACCTCTGGAAGGCCCTCGACCGCGGCGAGGACCCGACACGCGGGGAGTGACCCCCCGGCCGGGCCGGTCGGGTCCGTGCGCGACGCGTGATCGTCCAGGCACCCCCGATTCACCCTCCCGCGCCCTCGTGCTGGACAATGAGCACCGAGTGTCCGCGCACGCGAGACCTCACCACCGAGCAACAGCAACGAGGAGCAACTCATGGCGGGCAGCGCCCACGGACACACCCCGGCCGCCTGGACCGGTGTCATCATCTCCTTCATCGGCTTCTGCATCGCCGGTGTCTTCATGGTGGCCGCCAACCTGCCCGGCTTCTGGGCTGGCGTGGGTGTCATCGTCCTCGGCGGCATCGTCGGCGGCGCGATGAAGGCGGCGGGCATGGGCATGCCGAAGGAATCTGCGGCCGTCACCGCCGCCCGCGAGGCCGCGACGGCGACCGCGAAGGCCCACTCCTGACGCGACACGACGCACCCGAGAGCGCGGCCCGGCACAGCCGGGCTGCGCTTTCGCGCGTACGGGGTGAGAATCACCGGGTGGACGCGCAGCCGACGGCCCAGGCCGAGAACGACGACCCCCTCGCCCGAGCGGGTGAACCACGGGGACCCGTACCGCCGTCCCCGTGGCCGCCGCGGGTGCCGCCGCCACCGCCGCGCCCGCTCGCCCGGCGGCTGCTCGCCCCCGTCGCGACCCTCGCCGGCGTCACCGCGGCCTTCGCGTACGTCGGGGCCGTCGACCCCAACGAACCGGGGCACTACCCGGTCTGCCCCACCCTGCGCTTCCTCGGCGTCTTCTGCCCCGGCTGCGGCGGTCTGCGCAGCGCCCACGCCTTCGCCCACGGCGACATCGCCGCCGCCATGGGCTTCAACGCGCTCGCCGTCATCGGCTACGTCCTCTTCGCCGTCGTCATGGTCGCGTGGCTGATCCGCGCCGTTCGCGGGGTCCCGATGCGCCTCACGGTCAGCCCCGCCTGGTGGTGGGTGACCGGTTCCGTACTCGCCGCGTTCACGCTGGTCCGCAACCTGCCCTTCGGTGCTGCCCTCGCCCCCTGAGCGTCCGCGCGATCCCAGCAAATGGACGCCACGGCGGCCGATGCGGGGCAGGAGGCATCCTGCGGATAGGATCGACATGGCTCAACTTGGTTGTTCACCAGCATCACCGTCCCGGAAGGGGGCCCCTCGCGTGAGTGTGCTCGACGAGATCATCGACGGCGTGCGCGCCGACCTCGCAGAGCGGCAGGCGCGGGTCACCCTCGACGAGCTCAAGGAGCGCGCCGCCAAGGCGCCGCAGGCCAAGGACGGCGTCGCCGCACTGCGCGGCGACGGCGTCAAGGTGATCTGCGAGGTCAAGCGCTCCAGCCCGTCCAAGGGGGCGCTCGCCGCCATCGCCGACCCTGCCGGACTCGCCGCGGACTACGAGGCGGGCGGCGCGGCCGTCATCTCCGTCCTCACCGAACAGCGCCGCTTCGGCGGCTCCCTCGCCGACCTGGAGGCCGTGCGCGCCCGGGTCGACATCCCCGTCCTGCGCAAGGACTTCATCGTCACCGCGTACCAGCTCTGGGAGGCCCGGGCGTACGGAGCGGATCTCGCGCTCCTCATCGTCGCCGCCCTGGAGCAGGAGGCGCTGGTCTCCCTCATCGAGCGCGCCGAGTCCATCGGCCTGACCCCGCTGGTCGAGGTCCACGACGAGGAAGAGGTCGAGCGGGCCGTCGACGCGGGCGCGCGGATCATCGGCGTCAACGCGCGCAACCTCAAGACCCTCCAGGTCGACCGCACCACCTTCGAGCGCGTCGCCCCCGAGATCCCGGCCGGCATCGTCAAGATCGCCGAGTCCGGCGTCCGGGGTCCGCACGACCTCATCGCCTACGCCAACGCGGGCGCCGACGCCGTCCTGGTCGGCGAGTCCCTCGTCACCGGGCGCGACCCGAAGGCGGCCGTCGCCGACCTCGTCGCCGCCGGTGCGCACCCGGCCCTGCGCCACGGGCGGGGCTGACCCACCCCGATGACGTCGACCGCGCGCCGTGCCACGCCGACCGCCCAGGGCAGTGCCCCGGGCGGCCCGGTCGTGCCCGCGGACGTCGCGGGGCGCCGCGGACGGCTCCGTACCGCCGCGGCTCCCGTCGCCAAGCACGCCCCGCTGGCCAGGGGCTGCCGGCCGCGCGGGTGCCGCGCGCCCGCCCGCCGTGTCCACGGCCGCCGGGTCCGGTACGTGATCGGCTCCGAGCCGGGCCAGGTCAACGGCATGCGATGGCGCCCGCGCGTCTCGCGCACTCTCTGACACCACCACCAACGCCAAGCGGCGGCACCGTCGTTTCGTTGTGGGCAGTCGTTCCGCGCTGGGCCGGGGGTCCCCCCTGCTCGGAGAGCCCCCGAGCTCTCCGAGCAAGGGGGACCCCGGCCCAGCGGGACGACTGCCCACACGGCGGTGAGCGCGGCCCGCGACGCAACGGCGGGCGCGGCCCGCAGGGCGCGGTGGCGGTGGCGGGGCGAGGTCGCGCGCATACGGTGACCATCGACCGCACACATCCCGGGGCCCCGCCCCGCGAGGAGCATCCGCATGTCCATCAGCGAGTTCTTCATCCCCGACCCTGAGGGTCAGGTCCCCAGCCCCGAGGGCTACTTCGGCGCCTACGGCGGCAAGTTCATCCCCGAGGCCCTCGTCGCCGCCGTCGACGAGGTGGCCGTCGAGTACGAGAAGGCCAAGGCCGACCCGGAGTTCGCCCGCGAGCTCAACGACCTCATGGTCAACTACACGGGCCGCCCGAGCGCCCTCACCGAGGTCCCCCGCTTCGCCGAGCACGCCGGCGGCGCCCGCGTGTTCCTCAAGCGCGAGGACCTCAACCACACGGGCTCCCACAAGATCAACAATGTGCTCGGCCAGGCCCTCCTGACCAAGCGCATGGGCAAGACGCGCGTCATCGCCGAGACCGGCGCCGGCCAGCACGGCGTCGCCACCGCCACCGCCTGCGCCCTCTTCGGCCTCGACTGCACCATCTACATGGGCGAGGTCGACACCCAGCGCCAGGCCCTCAACGTGGCCCGCATGCGGATGCTCGGCGCCGAGGTCATCGCCGTGAAGTCCGGCAGCCGCACCCTCAAGGACGCCATCAACGAGGCGTTCCGCGACTGGGTCGCCAACGTCGACAGGACCCACTACCTGTTCGGCACCGTCGCGGGCCCGCACCCCTTCCCCGCCATGGTCCGCGACTTCCACCGCGTCATCGGCGTCGAGGCCCGCCGCCAGATCCTGGAGCGCGCCGGCCGCCTCCCCGACGCGGCCGTCGCCTGCGTCGGCGGCGGCTCGAACGCCATCGGCCTCTTCCACGCCTTCGTGCCCGACGCCGGTGTGCGCCTGATCGGCGTCGAGCCGGCCGGCCACGGCGTCGAGACCGGCGAGCACGCGGCCACCCTCACCGCCGGTGAGCCCGGCATCCTGCACGGCTCGCGGTCGTACGTCCTCCAGGACGACGAGGGCCAGATCACCGAGCCGTACTCGATCTCGGCCGGCCTCGACTACCCGGGCATCGGCCCCGAGCACGCGTACCTCAAGGACAGCGGTCGCGGCGAGTACCGCGCCGCCACCGACGACGCCGCCATGCAGGCCCTGCGCCTGCTCTCCCGTACCGAGGGCATCATCCCGGCCATCGAGTCGGCGCACGCCCTCGCCGGGGCCCTGGAGGTCGGCAAGGAGCTCGGCAAGGACGGCCTGCTCCTCGTCAACCTCTCCGGGCGCGGCGACAAGGACATGGACACGGCCGCCCGCTACTTCGGTCTGTACGACAACGGCGCCGAGGGGGGCTCCAAGTGACCACCGGGAACATCCAGCTGCTCAGCTCCACCCTGGCCAGGGCGAAGGCCGAGGACCGGGCCGCGCTCATCGCGTACCTCCCGGCCGGCTTCCCGACCGTCGACGGCGGCATCGCGGCGATCAAGGCCGTCTTCGACGGCGGCGCCGACGTCGTCGAGGTCGGGCTCCCGCACAGCGACCCGGTCCTCGACGGGCCCGTCATCCAGACCGCCGACGACATCGCCCTGCGCGGCGGCGTCAAGATCGCCGACGTCATGCGGACGGTCAAGGAGGCCCACGAGGCCACCGGCAAGCCGGTCCTCGTCATGACGTACTGGAACCCGATCGACCGGTACGGCGTCGAGCGCTTCACCGAGGAGCTCGCCGCGGCCGGCGGCGCCGGCTGCATCCTGCCCGACCTGCCGGTCCAGGAGTCCGCCGTCTGGCGCGAGCACGCCGACAAGCGCGGTCTCGCCACCGTCTTCGTCGTCGCGCCCAGCAGCAAGGACGAGCGCCTCGCCACCATCACGGCGGCCGGCTCCGGCTTCGTCTACGCCGCCTCGCTCATGGGCGTCACCGGCACCCGCGAGTCGGTCGGCGAGCAGGCCGCCGACCTCGTGCGCCGTACCCGCGCGACCTCGGAGCTGCCGGTGTGCGTCGGCCTCGGCGTCTCCAACGCAACCCAGGCCAAGGAGGTCGCCGGCTTCGCCGACGGCGTCATCGTCGGCTCGGCCTTCGTCCAGCGGATCCTCGACGCCGACGGCGACGAGGCCAAGGGACTCGCCGCCGTACGGGAACTGGCGGCCGAACTCGCGGCGGGCGTACGCCGCGTTTCGTAGCTCCTTCGCCCATTCGGGTGGATCTGTGACCGGGGAGGCACGCACGTGCCTCCCCGGTTCGTTGCTGTGGGCGTGAGTGAGAAGAACCGTGGTGACGGTAAGGGGAGCGCGCGGGAGCGCCTCCAGCAGCAGCGCGAGCGCGAGAAGGCCCGCGCCAAGCAGCGGCGTGTCCTCGTCGTGTCGGCGGCCGTGGTCGGCGTCCTCGGCCTCGCCGCCGTCGTCGGCGTGATCGCGGCGAACAGCGGCGACGACGGCGGATCGGACAAGGCGGGCCCCGTCGTCTATCCGACGGGCTCCATCGAGGGCGACAAGCCGGCCGTCCCCACCGGGAAGACGGACGCGCCGTCGACGCTCGCGATCTGGGAGGACTTCCGCTGCCCGGCGTGTGCCCAGTTCGAGACCGTCATGCGGGACACCATCCACGAGCTGGAGGCCTCGGGCGCGCTCAAGGCCGAGTACCACCTCGCCACCCTCATCGACGGGAACATGGGCGGCAGCGGCTCCCTCCGCGCGGCCAACGCCGCCGGGTGCGCGCAGGACGCCGGCAAGTTCACCGCGTACCACGACACGCTCTACAGCAACCAGCCGCCGGAGACCGACGACGCCTTCGGCAAGAACAGCAAGCTGATCGAGCTCGCCGCGAAGGTGCCGGGGCTGGACACGGACTCCTTCCGCAGCTGTGTGAACGACGGCACCCACGACAGCTGGGTGCAGAAGTCGAACGAGGCCTTCCAGAGCGGCGGCTTCCGCGGCACCCCGACCGTCCTGCTCAACGGGGAGTCGATCTTCCCGACCAAGGGGAACGAGCAGATCTCCCCGGAGAACCTGAAGAAGTGGGTCGCCGAGGCCAACAAGGGCAAGAAGCCCGGCACGGCCACCCCCTCGGCCCCGGCGGCCTCCGCCTCGGCGTCGACCGCTCCCTCGGCGGGTTAGTTACCCATACGTTGCCGGGTGGGCTGCCGCCCCGCCCGCCCGGCAAGGTAGCGTCGGTCCTGCCATGGACCTTGCCTACATTCCCAGCCCGTCGACCGGCGTGATCAACCTCGGACCGATCCCGCTGCGCGGCTATGCCTTCTGCATCATCATCGGTGTCTTCGTCGCCGTCTGGTACGGCAACAAGCGCTGGATCGCCCGGGGCGGCACCGCCGGCACCGTGGCCGACATCGCCGTCTGGGCGGTGCCCTTCGGCCTCGTGGGCGGACGCCTCTACCACGTCGTCACCGACTACCAGCTGTACTTCAGCGAGGGTCAGGACTGGGTCGACGCCTTCAAGATCTGGGAGGGCGGCCTCGGCATCTGGGGCGCCATCGCGCTCGGCGCGGTCGGCGCCTGGATCGGCTGCCGCCGCCGGGGCATCCCGCTCCCGGCGTACGCGGACGCCATCGCGCCCGGCATCGCCCTCGCCCAGGCCATCGGCCGCTGGGGCAACTGGTTCAACCAGGAGCTCTACGGCAAGCCGACCGACCTTCCCTGGGCCCTGAAGATCACCGAGAGCGCGAACCGCGAGGCCGGGCTCTACCACCCGACCTTCCTGTACGAGTCGCTCTGGTGCGTCGGCGTCGCCGCCCTCGTCGTCTGGGCCGACCGCCGCTTCAAGCTCGGCCACGGCCGCGCCTTCGCGCTGTACGTCGCCGCGTACTGCGCGGGCCGCGGCTGGATCGAGTACATGCGCGTCGACGAGGCGCACCACGTCCTGGGCCTCCGCCTGAACGTGTGGACGGCGATCGTCGTCTTCCTGCTCGCCGTGGCCTACATCGTGATCTCGGCGCGGGTGCGTCCGGGACGCGAGGAGGTCGTGGAGCCGAAGGCTGCCGCGGCGAAGAACGCCGCGGAGGACGGCGCGGAGGACGGCGGGGCGCCGGTCGACGCGGTGGAGGACTCGGTGGAGGGCGACTCCGCGAAGGACTCCGCGAAGGCCTCGGAGGAGGGCTCCGCGAAGGACTCCGGGGAGGACGCGGACAAGGGTGCCGACAGCGGCGCCGGGTCGGCCGCCAAGGGCTGACCGCCCCCGTCGTTCCCGACATCGGAAGGGCCACCGGAACCACTCGGTTCCGGTGGCCCTTTCCCGTGTCGCGCGTGGACGGGGTCAGGCCCAGGCCGTACGGGACGCGAGGGCGAGGACCCGGTGGGCGCCCTCGACGACGGCCGCGTCGACGAAGCGGCCGTCCGGGAGGGCCTGGGCGCCGTGGCCGCCGGACGCGGCCGCCTCGACCACCTCGCGGGCCGCGTCGACCTCCTCGGGGGTGGGGAGGTAGGCGCGTTCGATGACGGGCAGCTGGCGGGGGTGGATCGCCGCCCGGCCGAGGAAGCCGAGGGAGCGGCCCCGGGCGCAGTCGACGGCGAGCGCGTCGAGGTCGCCGACGTCGGGGTGGACCGACTGGGCGGGGGGCGGGAGCGCGGCGGCGCGGGCCGCGACGACCACGCGGCCGCGCGCCCAGTCGAGCCCGGCGTCGTTCCGTACGCCGAGGTCGGCGCGGAGGTCGGCCTCGCCGAGCGCGAGGCCGCGGACCGACGGCCGGGCGGTGGCGATGGCGTACGCCTGCTCCACGGCGAGGGCGTTCTCCAGGAGCGGGTAGAGGGGGAGACCGGGGGCGAGGTCCGCGATCCGGTGGATGTCAGTGGCGTGTGTCACCTTGGGTACACGAAGGCCGCGGAGGCCGGGGAGAGGGGCCAGGGTGGGGATGTCGCGCGCGGTGTGGACGCGGACGTGCACCGGGACGGGGTGGGAGTCGGGGTCGGCGAGAAGGTCGACCGTGGCGTCGAGGGCGTATGCCTTGCGGTGCGGGGCGACGGCGTCCTCCAGATCGACGATGACGACGTCGGCGCCGGAGGCGAGTGCCTTGCGGACGACCTCGGGGCGGTCTCCGGGGGCGTACAGCCAGGTGAGAGGGGTGCGTGGCAGCTCCGTGCCGCTCATACCGCTCCCTGGGTGCGGAGGGTGTCGATCTCGGCGGGGGTGAGGCCGAGTTCGGCGAGGACGGCGGTGGTGTCGGCGCCGTGGGGGCGGCCGGCCCAGCGGATCGCGCCGGGCGTCTCGGAGAGCCGGAAGAGGACGTTCTGCATCCTGATCGGTCCGAGCTCGGGGTCCTGGACCTCGGTGACCGTGTCGAGCGCGCGGAACTGCGGGTCGTCGAGGACGTCCCGGACGTCGTAGACCGGGGCGATGGCGGCCTCCGCCTTCTCGAAGGCGGCCATGGCCTCGTCCCGGGTGTGCCGGGCGATCCAGTCCCCGACGGCCTCGTCCAGGACGTCCGCGTGCGCGGCCCGGCCGGTGCCGTCGGCGAACCACGGCTCGTCGACGAGCTCGGGGCGGCCGACGAGCCGGAGGACGCGCTCGGCGATCGACTGGGCGGAGGTGGAGACGGCGACCCAGGAGCCGTCGGCGGTCCGGTAGGTGTTGCGCGGGGCGTTGTTGCGGGAGCGGTTGCCGGTGCGGGGCTGGACGTAACCGAGCTGGTCGTACCAGAGGGGGTGGGGTCCGATGACGGAGAGCATCGGTTCGATGATCGCCATGTCGACGACCTGGCCGCGGCCGGTCGTGTTCCTCGCGGTGAGCGCGGTCATCACGGCGTAGGCGGTGGCGAGGGCGGCGATGGAGTCGGCCAGGCCGAAGGGGGGCAGCGTGGGCGGGCCGTCGGGCTCGCCGGTGATGGCGGCGAAGCCGCTCATCGCCTCGGCGAGGGTGCCGAAGCCGGGGCGGCGGGCGTACGGGCCGAACTGGCCGAAGCCGGTGACGCGGGCGAGGACCAGACGCGGGTTGACGGCGGAGAGCTCCTCCCAGCCGAGGCCCCAGCGTTCCAGGGTGCCGGGGCGGAAGTTCTCGACGATCACGTCGGCCTCGGTCGCGAGGGCGAGGAGGGTCTCGCGGCCGCCCGGCGAGGAGAGGTCGAGGGTGATGTTCCGCTTGTTCCGGCCGAGGACCTTCCACCACAGACCGACGCCGTCCTTCGCGGGGCCGTGGCCGCGCGACGGGTCGGGCCTGCGGGGGTGCTCGACCTTGACGACGTCGGCGCCGAAGTCGCCGAGGAGGGTGGCGGCGAGGGGACCGGCGAAGAGGGTCGCGAGGTCGAGGACGCGCAGCCCGTGGAGGGGCGAGGGCACGGGGGCGGGGGACGGGGAGGGGGCGGACGCGGACGGGGTGTGCGTGGACGGGGTGGGCGCGGTCATACGGCGTCGGCCTCCTGGGCGGTGAGGGGGCCGAAGGCCGCCTCGATCTCGGTCCGGTACGGCATCGAGGTCGACGCCCCCTCGCGCTGTACGGAGAGGGCGGCGGCGGCCTGCGCCCAGGCGAGGGCCTCCGGGACGGGGCGGCGCTCGCCGAGGGCGACCGCGAGGGCGCCGACGAAGGTGTCCCCGGCGGCGGTCGTGTCCACGGCCGTGACGCGGGGCGCGGGGACGGTCAGCGGCTCGGTGCCGCGGGCCGCGTACAGGCTGCCGGCGGCACCCAGGGTGACGACGACCTCGGGGACGTCCCGCAGCAGGGCGAGGGCGGCGGCGCGGGGGTCGGTGAGGCCGGTGAGGGCGGCGGCCTCGTGCTCGTTGGGGACGAGGAGGTCGGTGGCGGCGAGGAGTTCGGCGGGGAGGCGCTGGGCGGGGGCGGGGGTCAGCACGGTGCGGACGCCGAGACGGCGCGCGGTCACGGCGCCCTCGACGACGACGGAGAGGGGGAGTTCGAGCTGGAGGAGGAGGCAGTCGGCGGTGCCGATGAGGGCCTCGTCGCCGTGGCTGAGGGAGGTGACGGTGCCGTTGGCGCCGGGGACGACGACGATCGCGTTGCCGCCCTCGTCGTCGACGACGATGTGGGCGGTGCCGGAGGGGCCTTCGACGGTGCGGAGGAGGTCCGTGTCGACGGCGCAGTGCTCCAGGTTGGCCCGGAGGCGGGTGCCGAAGTCGTCGGCGCCGACCGCGCCGATGATCGCCACCTCGGCGCCGGCCCGGGCGGCGGCGACGGCCTGGTTGGCGCCCTTGCCGCCGGGGATCGTGCGGAAGGCGCGGCCGGTGACGGTCTCGCCCCGGGCCGGGGCCCTCGGCACGTAGGCGACGAGGTCCATGTTCGTGCTGCCGAGTACGACGATGCCGGTCATGGGCGTACAGCCTCCAGGAGTGTCAGTTCGGCGAGGGTGTCGAAGCCGATGCCGTCGAAGGACGCGACCGAGGTCGCCAGACGGTTCTTGAGGGGGGAGGTCCAGCGCTCGGGCAGCCGGTCGGGGTGACCGGCGAGCAGCCCGGCGACGGAGCCGGCGGTGGCGCCGTTCGAGTCCGTGTCCCACCCGCCGGACACCGCCGCGCAGACGGAGCGGGTGAAGTCCCCGTCGGCGTGGGTGAGGGCGGCGGCGAGGAGGGCGGCGTTGGGCACGGCATGCACCCAGTGGTACCCGCCGAGGGCGGCGTGGAGCCGGTCCACGACCGTGTCGAAGTCCGGTGTCGCGCGGGCGGACGTGATGCCGAGGCGGACGGCACGGGCGAGCCGGGAGTCCGGGGGGATCACCCCGAGGCCGTCGGCGAGCGCCCGGTGCACGTCGGCGGTGCCGGTGGCGGCGGTGGCGACGGTGGCCGCGACGAACATGGCGCCGTAGACGCCGTTGGCGGTGTGGGTGAGGGCCGCGTCCCGGTGGGCCTGCGCGGCGGCGGCGACCGGGTCACCGGGGTGCGTCCAGCCGTGGACGTCGGCCCGGATCTGGGCGCCGATCCACTCGCGGAAGGGATTGCGGTGCAGGGCGGTCAGCGGGGGTTCGACGCCGTCGAGGAGGTTGCGGTAGGCGACGCGCTCGGCCGTGAAGGTGCGGCCGGCGGGGAGCTCGTCGAGCCAGAGGCGGGCGACGTCGGCGGTGGTGAAGCCGCGGCCGTACCGCTGGAGCAGGAGGAGGTTGAGGAGGGGGTAGTTGAGGTCGTCGTCCTCGGGCATGCCGTCGATGTTCTCGGCGAGCGAGGTCGCGGCGGAGCGGCGGTTCCAGGGGTGGGCGGCGAGCAGCTCGGGAGGGACACCGCGGGCGGTGAACCAGGTGCGGAGGGGCCAGTTGCCGGTGGCGCGGGCGAGGGCGCGGATGGCGGGGAGGGGGAGCTTCTCGACGGGCTTGCCGAGGAGGCACCCGACGGCCCGGCCGAGCCAGGCGGCGTGCAGCCGGTCGCGCAGGGCGGTGCCTTCCTCCGCCTCGCCCCTTCCCGGAACCCTGGCGGGAGCTGGGGCTCCGCCCCCGGCCCCCGGGGCCCCCGGTGATCCGCACGAGGGCTGACCGGGGGCTCCGGCCCCGTACCCCGGGGGTGTCGCGGCCCCGTGCCCCGGGCGCGTCGCCGCTTCGCGCGACGCGCAGGGGGCTCCTGGCGGGGGAGTGCCCTGAGGGTTCGGGCGCGAGGGGACGGTTGCCGTCGGCGGGGATGCGGCCGGGGCCGTCAGGGACTGGATGTCCTTCAGGGCGGAGGGCTCCTGGGGCGGCGCGGGGGCGGGGAGGGCGGTCAGGGCGTCCAGGAGTTCCAGGGCCAGGGGGCGGAGGTCCGGGCGGGGGAGCGGGGAGGCGCCCGCCGTCGCCGGGGCCGGGTGGCCGCCCGCCGCCGTCCAGCGGGCCGCCAGGGCGGACGCGTCGCGGCCGTCCTCCGCCGCCTGGCGGAGCTCGTGGCCCACCAGGTCCTCCGGCTGGACCCAGGTCAGGCGGAGCGTCACCGGACCGTGCCCGTCAGGGCGGCGAAGGCCGACTCGTGGGCGCGGCGGTGGGCCGTGTCCCGGGCGTGGACCTCCTGGGCGACCGCCGTCAGCGCCCGCGCCGGGGCGTGCAGGTCCAGGCGGCTCGCCTCGGCCACCCGCTTCGCCCACTCCGCCGGCACCGCCGCCTCGCCGTGCAGCGCGCCGGCGATCGCGCCCGCCATCGTGGCGATCGAGTCGCAGTCACGGCCGTAGTTGACCGCGCCCAGGACCGTACGCCGGAAGTCGCCCTCGCCGACCAGCAGCATGCCGAGCGCGACCGGCAGCTCCTCGATCGCGTGGAGGCGGGAGGGGCGGCGGGCGCCGAGCGAGGGGGAGCGGTAGTCGGGGCCGACCGAGTCGAAGGGGGCGACCGCCTCGCGGACCGGGGCGAGGGCGGACTCGAAGTCCGTGTGCCGGCCCGCCACTTCGGCCACGGCCTCGATGGCGGCGCGGGTGCCGTCCTTCGCCAGGGACAGGGCCGCGTCCACGACCGAGCGCGGCGTCGCGCCCGGTGCGCACGCCGCCGCGACCGCCGCCGCGAAGACGCCCGCCGCCTCCCGTCCGTACGAGGACTGGTGCGCGCCCGCGACGTCGATGGCCTCGGCGTACGCGGCGGCCGGGTGGGCGGCGTTCACCAGGCCCACCGGCGCCATGTACATCGCGGCCCCGCAGTTGACGATGTTGCCGTTGCCGGCCTCGCGCGGGTCCACGTGGCCGTAGTGGAGCCGGGCCACGAGCCACTTCTCGGCGAGGAAGATCCGCTGGAGGGGGAGGGCCTCCGCCTCCAGTTCCGGGATCCAGACGGGGGTGGTGGTGAGTTCGGGGACGAGGTGCTCCGCGACCGCGTACGCGTCCAGGTGGTCGCGGACCTTCTCGTACACCCGGATCAGCGCGTGCGTCATCAAGGTGTCGTCGGTGACGTGCCCGTCGCCCTTGTGGTATGGCGCGATGGGGCGGGCGGTGCGCCACGCGTCGCCGTTCCAGGGGCCGACGATGCCGGTGACCCGGCCGCCGTGACGCTCCAGGATCTGCTGGGGGGCGTACCCCTCGACGGGGCCGCCGAGCGCGTCGCCGACGGCGGCCCCGAGGAGGCTTCCGGTGATCCGGTCATCCAGAGGAGGTGACGTTCTGTCTGTCATGCCGGAATTGTCCACCTGGGGTGGCCGGTTCCGTGGCTCCGAGGATCCCGGCGAGTTCCACCAGATCCGTACCGGCGAGACGGGGCAGCGCGCAGCCGGCCAGGGTCCGGCAGGCGTCCCGCCAGGTCCCCGGGACCGAACGGCCGCCGCCCAGCGCGCCGGTGAGCGCGCCGACGAGGGCGGGGGCGGAGTCGGCGACCCGGGAGAGGCAGGCCGCGGCCGGGACCGCGGCCGTCATCTCGCCGCGGGCGGCGGTGGTGAGGGCGAGGGCGACGGGGACGGTCTCGGCGGCGGCGATGCCGTAGCTGTAGACGTGGTCGACGATCTGGTGCTCCAGGAGGGGGACCAGCTCGAAGGCGGAGGCGGCGGTACGGGCCAGCTTCACCGCGTACCGGGCGTTGCGGCCGATCTCGGTGACGGGCGGGAGCTCGGCGAGCGCGGCCTCCACGGCCTCGTCGGCCGAGGCCCCCGCGAGGGCGGCGGCGACGGCGGCGGCCGTGGCGCGGGCGCCGTGGACCCCGTCCCCGTCCTGGGTGTACCGGGCGTCGAACTCGGCGAGTTCGGCGGCGGCGCGGGGGTCGCCGGGGTGGACGACCGCGAGGACGGCGGCGCGGACGCAGGCGGCGTCGTCGAAGTAGTGCGGATTGTCGTGGCCGGTGGCGGGCGGACGCAGACCGGTGGCGAGGTTGCCGAGGCCGGCCCGGACGGAGATCCGGGCACGGAGGGGGAGGACCGCGGACTCGACCTCGGGGGCGCGGTCGGCGGCGGCGGCGACCTGGCCCGCGAGGGCGTTCCAGGCGAGGTCGACGGCGGCGCGGAGGCGGCGGTCGGGGGGCAGGCCGGCGAAGGCCGGACCCGAGGCGGTGAGGATCGCCTCGGCGGTGAAGGCGGCCCACTCGGCGTCGTCGGAGGGGCCGAGGCGGAGGGGCTCCGGGGGCTGGTTGAGGGCGATGGGGACGGGGAGGGTGGTGGTGGCGTTCTGCTCCGCGAAGGTGTCGAGCTCGCGGGTGAGGCGGCGGGTCCATTCGGGCATGCGGGAGGCGCGGTGGCGGGCGGCGGGCCAGCCGGCGGCGTCGCCTGCGGCGATGCCGAGGAGGAGGCCTTCGACGGCGTCGCGCGTGGCGCGTCGCCCCTGCGGGGCGGGGCCCTCGTCGCCGGCGCCCGGCGCCCGGGGGCGGTCCGGCACGAGCAGGCCCTGCGGGCCCGTACCCGGCAGCGCGGGGTGGTCCCGCCGGTCGAGGCGCGAGGAGCCGGTGTCCGGCAACGGGTGCCGTGCCCACCCGTCCCGCCCTGCGGGACGACTGCCCGCAGCGGCGGCACCGGGGCCCGCGGTGGGGGTGCGGGGCGGGGTCTCGGTGGTGGGGCCCGGGGTTCGGTTCTCGGGGGGAGTCGGGTTCGTGGTCATCGGGCGTTCGTCTCTTCCGTGAGGAGGTCCGCGATGTCCAGGACGTGGTGGCCGCGCATCGAGGGGAGGCAGCTGCCCGTCACGGGGGCGATGGCCGCGGCCCAGTCGGACGGGATCGCGTTCACCCCGCCGAACGCGCCGGACAGCGCGCCCGCGACCGCCGCCGTCGTGTCCGCGTCGCGGCCCATGTTGACCGCGGTGAGGACCGCCGTGCGGAAGTCGCCGCGCGCCGCCGCGAAGGCGCCGAAGGCGAGCCCCACGGCCTCGGGGGCGAGGTCGGTCCAGGGGTAGCCGCCGATGACGACCGCCGAGCGGACCTCGCGTTCGCGGGTCAGCGGGTCGGGCTGGACGCGCCGGGCCGCCACCACGGCCCGCCGCAGGGAACGGGCCGTCCAGGAGTCCATGGGGATCACGGAGAGGGCCGCGGCGACGACCGAGGTGACGGTCGCGCCGGCCATCGCCGCCGCCACGCCCGCCGCCACCGCCTGGCCGCCGTAGATCCCCTCGCCCTCGTGGCTCACGCTGCCGTCGATCGCGACGAGCCGGGCCGCCTCCGCCGGGCGTCCCGCGGCGTAGACGCCGAAGGGCGCCGCGCGCATCGCGAGCCCGTCGCTCCACGCGTGGCGGTGCTGGGCGGAGATGGGCGCCGCGAGGCCCCGGCGGAGGTTCTCGAGGGTCCCGCGCTCCGAGAAGCCCGCTCCCCGGAACGGCCCCTCGTCGAGGTCGGCGATCCAGCGGTGCCAGGCCCGTTCGACGTGGTGGACGGTCAACGCCGAGCCGTGCCGGGCGAGAAGGAGCGCCGAGAAGATCGCGTACTCGGTGTCGTCCGTGCCGGCCGGGTTCTCCGCGACGAAGCCCTCGATGCGGCCCCAGCGGCGGCGGATCTCGGAAGGGCGCATGTTCTCGGCGGGCGCGCCGAGCGCGTCGCCGACGGCGAGGCCGAGGAGCGCTCCCCTCGCCCGTTCACGCGTGTCGCATGCCGTGGTGGTCACCATCTCGTGGCCCCTTCCTCGGGTGGGGCGCGCGGTCGGCGCCCCGATGCCTGGATCTGTGCCACCGCCCGGCCCGAACGCGCGGAAGAAACGTCTCTGTCACCCGCCTGACGCCTCGCCAGACGGGTGTCCGGACCGTCAACTCCACTGAGGCAGGCCTTAGTAAGTACGGCCTGCCTTGCTGGCGGGCCCCTTACATCGGGCGTATTTTCGACGGTGTTGGGGGCGGCGGGTGCAACCCGGCCCGCCGGAACGAGGGGAGAACCATGTCCATCATCGAAGCTCAGGCGCCACTGCACGAGGCCCACCGCGACAACCACACCCACCGTGACGTGAACGGCGGTTGGCTGCGACCCGCCGTCTTCGGCGCGATGGACGGACTGGTCTCCAACCTCGCCCTCATGACCGGTGTCGCCGGCGGCGCCGTCTCCTCGCAGACCGTCGTCATCACCGGCCTCGCGGGCCTCGCCGCCGGTGCCTTCTCGATGGCGGCCGGCGAGTACACCTCCGTCGCCTCGCAGCGCGAGCTCGTCCAGGCCGAACTGGACGTCGAGCGTCGCCAGTTGCGCAAGCACCCGATCGACGAGATGGAGGAGCTCGCCGCGCTGTACGTGTCCCGGGGCGTCGAGCCCGCCCTCGCCCGCGAGGTCGCGATGCAGCTCTCGCGCGATCCGGAGCAGGCGCTGGAGATCCACGCCCGCGAGGAGCTCGGCATCGACCCGGACGACCTGCCCTCGCCGGTCGTCGCGGCCGTCTCGTCCTTCGGCTCCTTCGCGCTCGGCGCGCTGCTGCCCGTCCTGCCGTACCTCCTCGGCGCCACGGCGCTCTGGCCCGCCGTCCTGCTCGCGCTCCTCGGGCTCTTCGCCTGCGGCGCGCTGGTGGCCCGGGTGACCGCGCGCGGCTGGTTCTTCAGCGGCATGCGGCAGCTCGTCCTGGGTGGCGCCGCGGCGGCCGTCACGTACGGGCTGGGCATGCTCCTGGGTGCCGCGTTGTAGACCGAGGAAGGGGTACGGATTCCGTACCCGTACGCATCACCGAGAGGCCCCCAAAAGGGGCCTCTCCGGCATTTCGGGGAGCGATTTCGGGACGTAAGCCTCAGAAGAGTTGTGACGTATATCCCTGGTCCGATCCGCCGTAGCGGTGAGACACTATGCGGGACGCCACATATGTAGCCGGTTACCCGGCGGTTTCGAACTCGTGACCAACGGGAATGACAAACCACGGCATGAGCGTCCCCCGGGCAACGAAGCCCGTCCTTCCTTCTGATCCATCCTCGCGGGGCAGTCCTCTGTCGCCGCACCCTCGTGTTGATGATTGTCCGCATGCTGGAACGAAGTATCCGCTTCGCGAGAAGCGCGGCATCATGTAACCTGCACGAAATTTCGCCAGGGCCAACGTCGTCCCCGGCATCGCACATGCCACGACGACGACGGGAGAGCCGATGCGTTCCGACGCCTGGTCGCCCATGGACGGTCGCCCCGCTCAGCAGGGGATGTACGACCCCCGTAACGAACACGACGCCTGCGGTGTCGGGTTCGTGGCCACCCTCACCGGTGTTGCCAGCCACGCGCTGGTCGAGCAGGCGCTGACCGTTCTGCGCAATCTCGAGCACCGCGGCGCCACCGGCTCCGAGCCCGACTCCGGTGACGGCGCCGGCATCCTGCTCCAGGTCCCGGACGCCTTCCTCCGCGAGGTCGCCGGATTCGAGCTCCCCGAGGCCGGCGCCTACGCCGTCGGCATCGCCTTCCTCCCCGAGGACGGCACGGACGAGACCGTCTCGCGGATCGAGGCGATCGCCGCCGAAGAGGGCCTCACCGTCCTCGGCTGGCGCGAGGTCCCCGTCGCCCCCGAGCTCCTCGGCGCCTCCGCCCGCGCCACCATGCCGGTCTTCCGCCAGCTCTTCGTCGCGGACGCCGACGGTACGGCCACCGGCATCGTCCTCGACCGCAAGGCCTTCGTCCTGCGCAAGCGGGCCGAGCGCGAGGCGGCGACGTACTTCCCGTCGCTCTCCGCCCGCACCGTCGTCTACAAGGGCATGCTCACCACCGGGCAGCTGGAGCCCTTCTTCCCGGACCTGTCGGACCGGCGCTTCGCCTCCGCCGTCTCCCTCGTCCACTCCCGGTTCTCCACCAACACCTTCCCGAGCTGGCCGCTGGCCCACCCGTACCGCTTCGTCGCCCACAACGGCGAGATCAACACGGTCAAGGGCAACCGGAACTGGATGACGGCCCGCGAGGCCCAGCTCGTCTCCGACGTCTTCGGCGAGGGCAAGGACCTGTCGCGGATCTTCCCGATCTGCACCCCGGACGCCTCCGACTCCGCCTCCTTCGACGAGGTCCTGGAGCTCCTCCACCTCGGCGGCCGCTCGCTGCCGCACGCGGTCCTGATGATGGTCCCCGAGGCGTGGGAGAACCACGACTCCATGGACCCGGCCCGCCGCGCCTTCTACCAGTACCACTCCACGATGATGGAGCCCTGGGACGGCCCGGCCTGCGTCACCTTCACCGACGGCGTCCAGGTCGGCGCGGTCCTCGACCGCAACGGTCTGCGCCCCGGCCGCTACTGGGTCACCGACGAGGGCCTCGTCGTCCTCTCGTCCGAGGTCGGCGTCCTCGACATCGACCCCGCCAAGGTCGTCCGCAAGGGCCGCCTCCAGCCCGGCAAGATGTTCCTCGTCGACACCGCCGAGCACCGCATCATCGAGGACGACGAGATCAAGGCCGGCCTCGCCGCCGAGAACCCGTACGCGGAGTGGCTGGAGACCGGCGAGATCGAGCTCTCCGACCTCCCCGAGCGCGAGCACATCGTGCACACCCACGCCTCGGTCACCCGCCGCCAGCAGACCTTCGGCTACACCGAGGAAGAGCTCCGCGTCATCCTCGCCCCGATGGCCCGCCTCGGTGCCGAGCCGATCGGCTCCATGGGCACGGACTCGCCGATCGCGGCCCTGTCCGCCCGCCCGCGGCTGCTCTTCGACTACTTCACCCAGCTCTTCGCGCAGGTCACCAACCCGCCGCTGGACGCGATCCGCGAAGAGCTCGTGACGAGCCTGCGCTCCTCGCTCGGCCCCCAGGGCAACCTGCTCGACCCGACCGCCGTGTCGTGTCGCAGCGTCACCCTGCCCTTCCCGGTGATCGACAACGACGAGCTCGCCAAGCTCATCCACATCAACGCCGACGGCGACATGCCCGGCATGAAGGCCGTCACGCTCTCCGGCCTCTACCGCGTCTCCGGCGGCGGCGAGGCCCTCGCCGCCCGCATCGAGGCCATCTGCGCCGAGGCCGACACCGCCATCGAGGGCGGCGCCCGCCTCATCGTGCTCTCCGACCGGCACTCCGACGCCGAGCACGCGCCGATCCCCTCGCTGCTCCTCACCTCGGCCGTCCACCACCACCTCATCCGCACCAAGCAGCGCACCAAGGTGGGTCTGCTCGTCGAGGCCGGTGACGTCCGCGAGGTCCACCACGTCGCCCTCCTCATCGGCTACGGCGCCGCGGCGGTCAACCCGTACCTCGCGATGGAGTCCGTCGAGGACCTGGTCCGCGCCGGCACCTTCATCGAGGGCCTGGAGCCCGAGCAGGCCATCCGGAACCTGATCTACGCGCTCGGCAAGGGCGTCCTCAAGGTCATGTCCAAGATGGGCATCTCCACCGTCGCCTCCTACCGCGGCGCCCAGGTCTTCGAGGCCGTCGGCCTCGACGAGGCCTTCGTCGCCAGGTACTTCCACGGCACGGCCACCAAGATCGGCGGCGCCGGTCTCGACGTCGTCGCCAAGGAGGTCGCCGCCCGCCACGTCAAGGCGTACCCCGTCTCCGGCGTCCCCTCGGCGCACCGCGCCCTGGAGATCGGCGGCGAGTACCAGTGGCGCCGCGAGGGCGAGCCGCACCTGTTCGACCCGGAGACCGTCTTCCGCCTGCAGCACGCCACGCGCACCAAGCGGTACGACATCTTCAAGCAGTACACGGACCGGGTGAACGAGCAGTCCGAGCGCCTCATGACGCTCCGCGGCCTCTTCGGCTTCGCCGCCGAGGGCCGCACCCCGATCCCGCTCGACGAGGTCGAGCCGGTCTCCGAGATCGTCAAGCGCTTCTCCACCGGCGCCATGTCGTACGGCTCCATCTCCCAGGAGGCGCACGAGACCCTCGCCATCGCCATGAACCGGCTGGGCGCCAAGTCCAACACCGGTGAGGGCGGCGAGGACCCGGAGCGCCTGTACGACCCCGAGCGCCGCTCCGCGATCAAGCAGGTCGCCTCCGGCCGCTTCGGCGTCACCAGCGAGTACCTGGTCAACGCGGACGACATCCAGATCAAGATGGCGCAGGGCGCCAAGCCCGGCGAGGGCGGCCAGCTGCCCGGCCACAAGGTCTACCCGTGGGTCGCCAAGACGCGTCACTCGACGCCCGGCGTCGGCCTCATCTCGCCGCCGCCGCACCACGACATCTACTCCATCGAGGACCTGGCCCAGCTGATCCACGACCTCAAGAACGCCAACCCGGTCGCCCGCATCCACGTGAAGCTGGTCTCCGAGGTCGGCGTCGGCACGGTCGCCGCCGGTGTCTCCAAGGCCCACGCGGACGTCGTCCTCATCTCCGGCCACGACGGCGGTACGGGCGCCTCCCCGCTGACCTCCCTGAAGCACGCGGGCGGCCCCTGGGAGCTCGGCCTCGCCGAGACCCAGCAGACCCTGCTGCTCAACGGCCTCCGCGACCGGATCGTCGTCCAGACCGACGGCCAGCTCAAGACCGGCCGTGACGTCGTCATCGCCGCGCTGCTCGGCGCCGAGGAGTTCGGTTTCGCGACCGCGCCGCTCGTCGTCTCCGGCTGCGTCATGATGCGCGTCTGCCACCTGGACACCTGCCCCGTCGGCATCGCCACCCAGAACCCGGCGCTGCGCGAGCGGTTCTCCGGCAACCCCGAATTCGTCGTCAACTTCTTCGAGTTCATCGCCGAAGAGGTCCGCGAGCTCCTCGCCGAGCTGGGCTTCCGCACCCTGGAAGAGGCCGTCGGCCACGCAGAGATCCTCGACACCAGCCGCGCGGTCACGCACTGGAAGGCGCAGGGCCTCGACCTCGAGCCGCTGTTCCACGTCCCCGAGCTCGCCGAGGGCGCGGTCCGCCACGCCCGGACCGAGCAGGACCACGGCCTGGAGAAGGCCCTCGACAACCAGCTGATCCAGCTGGCCGCCGAGGCCCTGAACGCCGCCTCCGCCGAGGAGGCCCAGCCGGTCCGCGCCCAGGTCGCGATCCGCAACATCAACCGGACCGTCGGCACCATGCTCGGCCACCACGTGACGAAGAAGTTCGGCGGCGCCGGCCTCCCGGCCGACACCATCGACATCACCTTCACGGGCTCCGCCGGCCAGTCCTTCGGCGCCTTCCTTCCGGCCGGTGTCACCCTCCGCCTGGAGGGCGACGCCAACGACTACGTCGGCAAGGGCCTCTCCGGCGGCCGCGTGATCGTCCGCCCCGACCGGGGCGCCGACCACCTGGCCGAGTACTCCACCATCGCGGGCAACACCATCGGCTACGGCGCCACCGGCGGCGAGCTGTTCCTGCGGGGCCGTACCGGCGAGCGCTTCTGCGTCCGCAACTCCGGCGCCCTGGTCGTCTCGGAGGGCGTGGGCGACCACGGCTGCGAGTACATGACCGGCGGCACGGCGGTCGTCCTCGGCGAGACCGGACGCAACTTCGCGGCCGGCATGTCCGGCGGCGTCGCCTACGTCGTCGACCTCGACCGGGACAACGTCAACTCCGGCAACCTGGGCGCGATCGAGACCCTGTCGGACTCCGACAAGGCGTGGCTGCACGAGGTCGTGCGCCGCCACCAGGAGGAGACCGGCTCGACGGTCGCCGAGAAGCTCCTCGCCGACTGGGACGCCAACGCGGACCGGTTCAGCAAGATCATCCCCACCACGTACAAGGCAGTGCTCGCCGCCAAGGACGCCGCTGAGCTCGCCGGTCTCTCCGAGACCGAGACCACCGAGAAGATGATGGAGGCTGCGTCCCATGGCTGACCCCAAGGGCTTCCTGACCACCGGGCGTGAAGTCGCCCAGACCCGACCGGTGAGCGAGCGCGTCAGGGACTGGAACGAGGTCTACGTTCCCGGCTCCCTGCTCCCGATCATCAGCAAGCAGGCCGGACGCTGCATGGACTGCGGCATCCCGTTCTGCCACAACGGCTGTCCCCTCGGGAACCTCATCCCCGAGTGGAACGACTACGCCTACCGCGAGGACTGGTCGGCGGCGCAGGAGCGCCTGCACGCCACCAACAACTTCCCGGAGTTCACCGGCCGCCTCTGCCCGGCGCCCTGCGAGTCCGCGTGCGTGCTCGGCATCAACCAGCCGGCCGTGACCATCAAGAACGTCGAGGTCTCCATCATCGACAAGGCCTGGGACGGGGGTGACGTCAAGCCGCAGGCGCCCGACCGCCTCTCCGGCAAGACCGTCGCCGTCATCGGCTCGGGCCCGGCCGGTCTCGCCGCCGCCCAGCAGCTGACCCGGGCCGGCCACACGGTCGCCGTCTACGAGCGCGCCGACCGCATCGGCGGCCTGCTCCGCTACGGCATCCCCGAGTTCAAGATGGAGAAGCGGCACATCAACCGCCGCATCGAGCAGATGCGCGCGGAGGGCACCAAGTTCCGCACGGGCGTCGAGATCGGCCGCGACATGCCGGCCACCGCGCTCCGCAACCGGTACGACGCGGTCGTCATCGCCGCCGGCGCCACCACCGCCCGCGACCTGCCCGTCCCGGGCCGGGAGCTGAACGGCATCCACCAGGCGATGGAGTACCTGCCGCTGGCCAACAAGGTCGTCGAGGGCGACTTCGTGGCCCCGCCGATCACCGCCGAGGGCAAGCACGTCGTCGTCATCGGCGGCGGCGACACCGGCGCCGACTGCGTCGGCACCGCCCACCGCCAGGGCGCGGCCTCGGTCACGCAGCTGGAGATCATGCCCAAGCCGGGCGAGGACCGGAACGCCGGCCAGCCCTGGCCGACCTTCCCCATGCTGTACAAGGTCACCTCGGCGCACGAGGAGGGCGGCGAGCGGGTCTACTCCGTCTCCACCACCCACTTCGAGGGCGACGAGGACGGCAACGTCCAGTTCCTCCACCTCGTCGAGGTCGAGTTCGTCGGCGGCAAGCTGACCCAGAAGCCGGGCACGGAGCGGAAGATCCCCGCCCAGCTCGTCACGCTCGCCATGGGCTTCACCGGCACCGACGTGCAGAACGGCCTCGTCGCCCAGTTTGGTCTGGACCTCGACGAGCGCGGTAACATCGCCCGCGACGCGGACTTCGCCACCAACGTCGATGGCGTGTTCGTCGCCGGCGACGCCGGTCGCGGCCAGTCCCTCATCGTGTGGGCCATCGCCGAGGGCCGCTCCGCCGCCCGCGGCGTGGACCGCTACCTCACCGGAGCCAGCTCGCTGCCGGCCCCGATCCGCCCGACGGACCGCTCGCTGACGGTCTGACCGGCCCGGATCACCCCTGAGGACGTCCCGTACAACGACGTACGGAACTGAGCACGGCGCCCCCCGAATGTCCCCGACCGGACGACTGGGAGGGCGCCGTGGCGCGTCCGGAACCAGCCCGGCGCTCCCCGGTCAGGCGACCTGGCCGGGGTAGATCCACGTGATCAGCGAGGCCGCCGTCACGGCGAGGACGCCCACCAGACCCATCCAGCGGGCCCGCCCCGTCGTCCGCACGACGGCGTCGGCCCGCTCCGTCTCGTACCTGAGCAGGACCTCCCCGTCGGTCAGCACCTCCGCGCCCGGCCGCTCGTGCACGGCCGAGACCAGCATCCAGGAGGCCAGGAGCAGCAGCAGGAACGCCCCGGCGAGCAGGCCTGTCACCCACCATCGCGGCCCCGTCGTCATCCTGCTGAGGTTCTCCTGCCCCTTCAGCACGAAGATCACCGTGAGGAGTCCGGTGAGCGTGGCGAGGAAGTTCCGGTAGCCCTCGGCCTGCTGGAGCGCTGCCCGCAGCCGCTCGGGCGGGCTCGCCATGGCCTGTCCCCGCAGCTCGGCCCGCCACAGTTCGTCGTCGCTGAACGCGCTCACAGGGACAACAACCCCTGCGGCGGAACCGCGATCCAGAACGAGGCCCCGCAGCCGTCCGGGATCTCGGCGGGCCGCTCCAGGTGCCAGGTGGAGCACTGGCAGCGGGCGTGCCGCGGCTTCCCGGTGGCCAGCAGGTCCCTCAGCGGCTGGAGGGAGCGCTTGCCTTTGGTGACGTACTGGGCGCCGGTGATGACCTTCTTCGTCTCGCACCGGCACTGGGGGCACTCGCCGACGGCCTCCACGCCGTCGTCGCCGCTGCGCACCTGCCAGCGGAAGGTGGTGAGGGCCTGGGCCTCGGGATAGGGCCTGCGCTGGTACGGGATGGTGGTACTCACGAGTCCGGTCCTCCGGGTGCGGGAACGACGAGCGAGAACAGGCGGGCGTAACGGCGGAGGATGTCACGGACGCCGTCCTCGGACTGCTCCGTCTCCTCGGCACAGAGAACGACGTGCGCGTCGGTGACGGTTCCCGAGACGGCGGGGGACCGGCCGGTCAACTGTGCGGTGAGGACGATGACATCGCGCCAGCCGGGGACGATCTCCCTCTCCTCGCCGAGGGGTTCGGGGGTGGCGACACGGAGCCCGAGGCTCGCGAAGGGCGCGTACCGGTCGTACGTCCCGCCGAGTGTCCAGCCGAACCGGCCGGCGACGAGGACGAGTTCGAGGGGCCCGAGGGTGCCGGGGCCGAGGAGGTCGGGGTCGAAGGCGACGACGTCGAAGTCGGTGGGAACGAGGTCGGCGAGAGCGTCGGTGACCGTGCCGGGCACGGGGGGTGCGCCGAGGCAGCGGTAGGAACCGAGGGCCTCGGAGGTCTCGCCGAGGGGCGACTCCCGTTCCTGGGCCAGCGCGAGGACGTCATGGATGTCGAGGCGGTCCCGGAACGCGGCCCGGCCGGCCTCGTGACGGACCAGGTGGCCCGCGTCGGCGCGGTGCGGCTTCAGGGCGCCCGCCTCGGCCGGGAGGGCGGGCAGCCGGAGCGGTAGCCGGAGGTCGGCGTGCGCCACCTCGTCGACGACGGAGCCCAGGGTCTCACCGGCCGTGGCCGCGTACGAGAAGAGGAAGGGGACGCTGAGGTGACCGGAGTCGACCTCGCTGCCGGACCCGTCCCACGTGCGCGTGCTGGGTATGTGGGTGAGCAGGTCGCTGAAGGCGGGGGAGAAGTGATCGACCTGCGCGATCAGCGTTTCGACGGAATCCTCCAGACATCCGAGCGCTTCCAGGCGGAGGAGGTCCCGGCGCAGGTCCTCCGAGTCCCGGAGCAGGTTGTGTCGTGCGTGAAGGACCACGCGCCAGCCGGGGTGCGTGACCGGGGTAGGGTCCGCCGTCCCCGGCCGCGGCTCGCGTGCCGCCTGGGAGACCCAGCGGTCCGGGATCCAGTGCCGGCATTCCTCGGGCACGTCCGGAGCGGACACGCCGGTGGTCGCCGTGAGCCGGGCGATCTCCTCCGCCACCTCTCCGAGTGGACGCTGCAGTTCCGTCGCGTGGGTCAGGAACTTCCGCATGCTGAGCCGACCGTTGGGGAGCCAGGGGCCTCTGCCGTCGACGTCGCGTGACAGCAACTTCCTCTCGAAGGGGCCGAGCGCCTCTCGGTCGAGTATCTCCTCCGGCACGTCGTCGAAGAGAGGAGCGCCCAACGGTCTCAAGGCGGCGAAGCGTTCGGACAGGCGGCGGCGTTGGACGGGCGAAGGGACAGCCGCCAGCAGGTCGACCCATCGTGCCTGACCGCCTCCCCAGGAGTGGACGGAGGCGTTGAGGAAGGACTTCTCGGGCTCAAGGAGCTTCGTGGTCAGGTCGACCGTGTCCAGGGCTCCTGTGCCCGGCAGGTCGACGCCGATGCGCAGGAGCGCGTCGAGGGCGGGCAGGAGTCGCGAGGGAGCCACGCCCCGACGGGCCGCCACGGTCAGGAGCGGCATGTGTGAGGCGGCCCGCGGCCCGCGCCCGGGCGTGGAGAACTCTTCGTAGGCGTCGTGGAGGTCCGTCATCTCCACGGTGGGCGTGCCGAAGGCGCGGAGGTCCGCCATGCTCGACGGGACGGGGACGTGGGCGCCCGCGACGGCCCACCGACGCAGCGCTCGCACGCCTTCGGCCAAGGAGATGTCCGCGTGCGCGGCGCCCGTCAGGGCCGCGTCCCAGCCGGGGCGAAGCATCCTTTCGGACATCAGGAGAATGTCGAGACCTATCGGTTCGGGATAGTTGCCGGGTGTGAACGGAACGGCGCGGGGTGACGCGATTCCCGCGGCGGCGGTACGCCAGTTGTTGAGGAGCTGGGGCCACGTGGGCCTGGCGCTCTCCCAGAAGGCGGGGCTGGACCAGCTCTCCAGATGGCTCGGGTCCATGTCGAACACGCCGACGCGGCGCAACGGGACACGGACGGTGGAATGCATGAATTCGAACCACTCGGAGACCAGCACGCCGACCGTGGTGGGGGGAAGGCTGTCGAAGAGCCGGACGGCCAGCCGGGGGGTGGCGTCGGCCAGGTCCCACAGCCACGGCAGGGAAATCTCGTCGAGAGCGCTCGCAGCCGCGGGCACCGCCGCGAGCAGGTCCCTCATGACCGCCTTCTCGTCGTACGAGACCAGGGAGTTCCGGTTGACGCTGGGTTCTGGGCGGTGCCTCTCACGGAGGTTGAAGACGTACCCCTGGGGACGGACGGCGTCCTCCACGAGGATGCCGTCGAGGAGCAGCCGCCCCTCGCCCTGCACGATCCAGCTTCCCTCGGCCGCCTTCACGGCCGTGCCGTACCATGCCGCGCGCTGTTCCTCCGGAGCGTGCAGCTCCCCCGGTTCCCAGGTGTCCCGGCTGATCTCCCGGCCGTCCGGTCCCAACTCCACCGCCGTCACCCGGAACTCGCTCGTCCACAGCACACGGCGCAGCGTCGTCACCACCGAGGGCAGGTCCTCCTCCTCGTCCCCCTCGTGGTTGAGGTAGAGCCGGACGACCGTCCCCCCGCGTCCCGGCGGGCCGTCCGTCGCCCCGATCTGGAGCAGGCCCGAGCCCGACTGGACGGTGGCGCGGAGCGGGGTGGACGTGCGGGACGGATGGCCGTACTCGTCGACCGCCTCCGTCAGGACCGTCACCTCGTCGGCCAGCATGAAGTAGCTGAAGACGCCGATGCCGAAGCGGCTGTTGAGGGGGACGGGCTCGATGCCGACGCGCCGCCAGTTGCGCCGCTCCTGCACGTAGTCGGGGTCCTGCGCGTACCGCTTGCCCGCACGGGCGAACATCGACGTGAGCTTCTCCCGGCTCATGCCGGAGCCCTCGTCGCGGCACTCGATGTAAGGACGGTCCCCCTCGTACGCCTGGAGGAAGTGGATCTCGGGCTCGCTGTCCGGGGCGTCGAACCCCTTCCGTTTCACGCCGTACTGGACCCGCTGCCGCCGGTGCCGGCAGGCGTCCAGGGCGTTCTGGTACAGCTCCCGGACGGCGAGGGTCCGGTCGCCGTACAGCTGGGTGCCCATGAGCAGCGGGCGGATCTCGTCCTCGGCGAGGCGGAAGCGCTCCAGCGGCACGGTGTAGCTTGCGTCGGACGGCTTGAGCCCCTCGGTCGTCACCTTGCGCGGTACGCCCCGGAGGAGGTCCGGCGCGCCGCGCCCCTCGGCGTGCCAGCGCCGGTGCAGCGAGCGCACGGAGGCGTCGGCCGTCGCCGCCAGCTCCTCCAGGGCCGCGTACAGCGCGGGATGCGGACAGGCGAGACGCAGTACGTGACGGGTCGTCCCGTCCTCCTCGACCGGCTCCCAGGCGCAGTCCGCGAGCGCCGCAACCACGGCCGCCGGGGCGAGCGGACGGTGCGCGCCCAGGTGGTCGACGAGCACGCTCGACATGCGGCGGGGGTCGACGGCGAAGAGCGCCCCCAGCCACAGGAGGCACGCGAGCTCCCAGCCGCGCCAGCTGTTGCCGGGGACGGGCCGCTCGGTGCGGCTCCAGCCCGGCGTGCTGGAGGCGTCGATGCGGGGGCTCGATCCCGGCGGGACCGTCATGTGCGGCAGGACCCGGCGGACGTGCTGGTCCACGTCGGTGAGCCGTCCGCCGGACAGCCCCTCGGCGCCCGCCGCCACGGCCTGCACGACCCGGTCGAGCAGCCTGTTCACGGACGGGTAGTCCTCGGTGCGGTCCCACAGCCGGTCCCAGTCGGCGATGAAGCGGTGCCGCAGCCAGTGGTCGGCGGCGGTCGCGGCGTCGGTCAGCTTCCGCTGCCGCAGCGACTCGGCCGTGTGGTGCACGCGTCCGTGCGCCCGGCAGATGTCGGCCGCCTCGTCGCACACCACCCGCTGGTGGCCCTCGGTGGGCTCCTTGCCCCGGCCGCCCTCCTCCAGCCGGTCCAGCCGGTCGGGCCGCAGCAGCGCCAGCTCGCCGAGCGCGATCGCGACCACGCCCTCGTGCATCAGGGGCGCGGCGAGCAGCGCCGCCGTCTCGGCGGGGGAGAGTCGTTCGCCGCCCGTGAGACGGGCGGCCTCGACGAGGAGGCCGAGGCTGTCCACGACCCGGATCGGGTAGTCCGGGTCGCTCCAGGGCGTGGCGAGGGCCGCGTCCGTGCCGAGGCGGCTCTTGGCGACCTCGCGGGCCAGGTCCTCCAGCTCGTCCTTGATCCGCTGGTGGGTCCCGTCCCCGCCCGAGGTGTGCCGCCAGAGGACGGAACCGGTGATCGCCTGCGCCCAGCGTTCCGTCTGCTGGGTGCCGTGGCAGACGATCAGCTCGTCCTCGAGGCCCGGTACGCACTGGAACTCGACCGTCGGTGAGGGTTCCGCGAGGTCGGCGGTGAGGTGGTCCACCCTGCCCTGCACGTACGCGTGGACCTCGCGGAAGGTCTTCGGCGCGCTGGTGTGCGACAGGGCCTGGGAGAGGGCGATCCCGAAGTAGCTGCCCTTGTGGGGGTCGGCGTAGGCCGGCTGCCCGCGCCCGCTCGCACGGAGCCAGGCGACGTCCCGGTAGGCGGAGCTCGTCAGCGGGGTCTCGTGGAGTTCGGCGGGCGGGGACGCGTCCTCGGAACGGCAGGTGTCGAGGCAGACGACGACCTTGACGCCCTCGGGCACGGTGCCGAGGAGGGCCTCGGGGCTGGCCTCCAGGATCGTGTGCGAGATCAGGGCGCCGCTGGCGCGGACCTGGGCGGCGGAGGAGAGGAGGTACTCGCGCTCGCCGACGGACACGCCGTGGCAGGAGAAGTAGAGAAAGGCGGTGTCCCCGGCGGAGCATGAGAGGAGGAACCGCTCCACGGCCACCACGATCGACCCGGCGTCCGTGTCGCGCCAGGCCGGGTCGGGGTGGCCGGCGAACAGGGTGTCGACCGCGTATCCGGACTCGTCGAGGGCGGCGCGGACCAGTTCGATGTCGCGGTCGACGAAGTCGAGCGGGGGAAACCGCCGGGCGAGCTCGTCGTCCCGTTCCAGGAACGGGGTCCGTCCGACTCCGATGAGCAGTGCCCGGCGCCGGCCCGCGGACGCCTCCTCGGACGCGTGGGTCGTCGACCTCACCCGTACCCCCAACTCCCTTGTGCGGCACGATCGGACGTCCATGATTCCAGAACGTCCGGCCTCGCGCCCTCGGCCCTGCGCCCTCAGCCCTGCGCCCTCACGCGGCGGCCGGGTCGCGGAAGTGCGGGATGACCTTCGTGCCCCACTGGCGGATGGTCTCCAGGCAGGCTTCCTGGGGGACCGTGCCCATCTGGATCAGGCACATGACCTCGTCGACGCCGATCTCCCGCAGCCGCTCCACGTAGGCGATGGCGGTGTCCGCGTCCCCGTAGGCGTGGTCGGTGTTGTACGTGCCGGTGTCGACCGGTCGTGCGGGGATGTCGGCCTCGTGGAGGCGGGCGATCAGTGCGTCCCGCTCGCGGGCCAGGGCACCCGTGTGGTCCTCGTCCTCCGCGTGGCCGGTGGGCGCTGGCGCGCCGCCGTACCAGTGGGCGATCGACTCGGCGAAGAAGCGCTGGCCCCGGGTGCCGAGCCGCAGGGCGCGGTCGGCGTCGTCCAGGACGATCGTCGGGCAGAGGGCGGAGAAGTGGTCGTTGACCTCGGTGGAGACGAAGCGGGAGCCGTCGCGGGCGGCGCGGGCCTCGTCGTACACCGTGCGCATCGCGCGGACGTCCTCGGCCCCCGCGAAGCCCATCACCAGGGCCCCGATGCCGAGTTCGGCGGCCTGGCGGAGCGAGCCGTGCTGCGAGCAGGCCGCCGAACTCGGCGACGCGGACCGGGTGCTGGTAGCCGAAGGGCATGGTGACGACGCCGTGGCCGACGCGGATCGTGCGGGTGCGGGCGGCGACCCAGGTTGCTTCGAAGATCATGGAGAACTTCACGGGACGCTCCTCCCGAAGGGAATGGCCCCTTGCGGGGCTATGCCTAATCGAAATGCTTCTAGCAGGCATAGGTGCGGGAGGGGAGAGAGCCGTAGACTCCGGTGCGTGGTGGACGACGAGGGCGACGAGACCGTGCCGGACCTTCCCGCGACCGGCTGGGCGGTGCTCGGACTGCTCTCCCACGAACGGGAGTTGTCGGGCTACGACGTCAAGAAGTGGTCCGACCGGTCCCTCGGCCTCTTCTACTGGAGCCCGTCCTTCAGCCAGGTCTACGGCGAGCTGAAGCGCCTGGAGACCCGGGGGTACGCGCGCTCGCGGCTCGTCGCCCCCGAGTCCGGCACCCGGGACAAGCGCGTCTACCGGATCACCGACGAGGGCCTCGCCGCCGTCCGCCGCTGGGCCCGCACGGCCCCGCTCGACCCGCCGGTCCTCAAGCACGGGCCGATGCTGCGGCTCTGGGTCGGCCACCTCGTCGAACCCGCCCGCCTGCGGGAGATCCTGACGGCCCACCGGGAGTACGCCGAGACCATGCGGCGGCGGGCCGAGACGGACGCCGCCGACGCGGGGGCGGACGAGGCGTGGGCGTACCCCCGGCTCACCCTGGTGTGGGCCGAGCGGTACTACGCGTCCGAACGCGACCTGGCCGACGCCATGCTCGCGGACATCGACAAGCTGGAGGGGGAAGGGAAGGCATGGCACTGAGCCTGCGGAAGGTCGAGGAGACCGCGCCCGCGCTGGTCAGCCTCTACAAGACGGCGGGGGACTCGGTCCGGCGGCACGGCATGGACGGCCAGCGGGCCGCCGTGTACCTGGTCGTCGACTACTCCGGGTCGATGAAGCCCTACTACGCCAACGGGGCCGTCCAGGCCCTCGCCGACCGGGTGCTCGGCCTGGCCGCCCACTTCGACGACGACGGCCGCGTGCCCGTCGTCTTCTTCTCCACCGACATCGACGCCGAGACCGACATCCGCCTCGACGACCACGCCGGGCGGATCCAGCGGATCGTCTCCGGCCTCGGCCACATGGGCAAGACCAGCTACCACCTGGCCATGGACGCCGTCATCGACCACTACCTCGACAGCGGATCCACCGCGCCCGCGCTCGTCGTCTTCCAGACCGACGGCGGTCCGATCAACAAGCTCGCCGCCGAGCGGTACGTGTGCAAGGCGGCCAAACTGCCGCTCTTCTGGCAGTTCATCGGCTTCGGCGACCCCGGCAGCCGCCAGTTCGAGTTCCTGCGCAAGCTCGACGAGCTCGACGTGCCGGGCAGGCGGCCCGTCGACAACGCCGGCTTCTTCCACGCGGGCCAGGACCCGAGCCGGGTCCCGGACGCGGAACTGTACGACCGGCTCGTCGCCGACTTCCCGGCCTGGCTCGCCGCCGCCCGCGCCCAGGGCATCGTCCGGTCGTAGGGCGGCCCGCCCGCCCCCTTCCGGACCGAACCCCGGCTCACCCCTCACTCGGCGCCGGACTGCCGACCCGGGTGATCTCCGAGGTCCTGGACTGCGTCTGCGGCAGCGAGGCGGAGATCGAGCCCTGCCTCGGCCCGATCCTCGCCGCCCGGCTCGACGCGATCGACCAGAGGATCCACGAGCTCCAGTGCACCCGCTGCTCGCTCGCCGCGCTCGCGGCGGCGACCGAGGGCCGGCAACTCGCGTGAGATCGCCGCGCGCGGACGAGAGGTGAGGAAACCGGTGGTCACGGACCGCGCGGCCGGTGATCATGGACGCATGAGTTCTCTCGTGCGACACGTGACCATCGACTGCGCCGAACCGTACGCCCTGGCGGCCTTCTGGGCCGCCGCCCTCGACTCCGAGGTCTCCGAGGACGACAACCCCGGCGACGACGAGGCGCTCGTCGAGTCGGCCGGCGCGGGCCTCCTCTTCATCCGGGTGCCCGAGCCCAAGGCCGCGAAGAACCGCGTCCACCTCGACCTCCAGCCGCAGGACCGCACCCGCGACGAGGAGGTCGAGCGCCTCCTCGCCCTCGGCGCGACCCTCCTCGACGACCGCCGCAACCCGGACGGCACGGGCTGGGCGACCCTGGCCGACCCCGAGGGCAACGAGTTCTGCGTGGAACGCAGCGCGGCGGAGCGCGCGGCGACCGCGTAGGGGCTCCTTCCGGGCGCCCCGGAGCGGGCGGCCCTCCGGCTCCCTCCGGCTCCGGAGGGCCGCCGCGCGTCCGCCACCGCGCGCGGGGGCCAGAATGGTCGGGTGTCTGCCACCAAGAAGAAGACCCAGGTGAGTGCCGCTCCCGAGCGGCGTCGCGAACTCCTCGACACGGCGGCCGAGGTCTTCGCCGCTCAGGGGTACAACGCCACCACCGTCCGCAAGATCGCGGACGCCGCCGGCATGCTCGCCGGCAGCCTCTACTACCACTTCGACTCCAAGGAGTCGATGCTCGACGAGATCCTCTCCAGCTTCCTCGACGAGCTGTGGGAGGGGTACGACGCCGTCCTCGCCGCCGGACTCGGACCCCGCGAGACCATCGAGGCCCTCGTCACCGAGTCCTTCCGGGAGATCGACCGGCACCGCGCCGCCGTCGCGATCTACCAGAAGGAGTCCCGGCACCTCACCGACCAGCCGCGCTTCCACTACCTCGTGGACTCGCAGCGCCGGTTCGAGAAGGCCTGGCTCGGCACCCTGGAGCGCGGTGTCGCGGCCGGGGTCTTCCGCGCCGACCTCGACGTCCGGCTCACCTACCGCTTCGTGCGCGACACCGTCTGGGTCGCCGCGTCCTGGTACCGGCCGGGCGGACGGCACAGTCCGGAGGAGATCGCCCGCCAGTACCTGTCGATGGTCCTGGACGGAATCGCCGTACGGCAGGCGTGACCCGCTGCCGTCGCCGTTGACCGCAGCGTCACCGCCGCTCGTGATCGACGGACGCGGTCACGGCCGCGGTCACGCCCGCGGACGGACGCGGTCACGGCCGCGCTCGCGGACGCGGTGACGGCCCGGTCAACGGCTTCGGCCAACAGCTTTGATCTTGGCGGGAGATGTGACCTCGGCCACGTAGCAGGGGCTGGGATGGGGTGATCTGTCACGTCCTCGGCCGGGCGCACTATTCTTCCCTTAGACATCCGGAGCCGTGTCACGTGTTCCGGGAAAACAGCCGGGGCCCGCATCGCGCAGGTGCGGGCCCCGGCTGTGCCGCGAGTACCGGCCAGGAAGGCACGCATGACCCGCTCCGAACGCCCCCACAAGCGCGGCCCCCGCACCGCCCAGGCGAAGTCCACGTCCCAGCCGAAGGCCCCCCGCGGTGGCCGTCGTCCCGCCGCGCCCCCGCCGCCGAGCGAGTTCACGCCGCCCGAGACGGTGACGCCCGCGCTCCCCGCCGTGGCCTCCTTCGCCGACCTGGACATGCCCGAGGGCCTCCTGCGGACGCTGGGCGAGCAGGGCGTCACGGAGCCGTTCCCGATCCAGGCGGCGACCCTCCCGAACTCCCTCGCGGGACGCGACGTCCTCGGCCGGGGCCGCACCGGCTCCGGCAAGACGCTGGCCTTCGGCCTCGCGCTCCTCGCCCGCACCGCCGGCCGCCGCGCCGAGCCGACCGCGCCCCTCGCGCTCGTCCTGGTGCCCACCCGCGAGCTCGCGCAGCAGGTGACCGACGCCCTCACCCCGTACGCCGGGGCCCTCCGGCTGCGGATCACCACGGTCGTCGGCGGCATGTCGATCTCCCGGCAGTCCTCCGCGCTCCGCCGCGGCGCCGAGGTCCTCATCGCCACCCCCGGCCGCCTCCACGACCTCATCGACCGCGGCGACTGCCGCCTCGACCAGGTCGCCGTCACCGTCCTCGACGAGGCCGACCAGATGGCCGACATGGGCTTCCTGCCCCAGGTCACCAAGCTGCTCAAGCAGGTCGAGCCCGGCGGGCAGCGGCTCCTCTTCTCGGCGACGCTCGACAAGAACATCGACAAGCTCGTCAAGATGTTCCTCGACGACCCGGTCGTGCACTCCGTCGACCCCTCGGCCGGCGCGGTGACCACGATGGAGCACCACGTCCTGTACGTCATGGACGAGACCGACAAGAAGGCCGTCACGCTGCGGATCGCGGCCCGCGACGGCCGCACGATCCTCTTCCTCGACACCAAGCGGTCCGTGGACCGGCTGGTCAAGCGGCTCCTCGCCAACGGCGTCCGCGCCTCCGGCCTGCACGGCGGCCGCTCGCAGCCGCAGCGCAACCGGACCCTGGACCAGTTCAAGAACGGCCAGGTCACCACCCTCGTCGCGACGAACGTGGCGGCCCGCGGCATCCACGTCGACGACCTCGACATGGTCGTCAACGTCGACCCGCCGATGGACCACAAGGACTACCTGCACCGCGGCGGCCGCACCGCCCGCGCGGGCGAGTCCGGCAGCGTCTTCACCCTGGTCCTGCCCGAGCAGAAGCGCGACATGGGCCGTCTGATGTCGAACGCGGGGATCCGCCCGCGCACGGCGCAGATCAAGTCCAGCGACCAGGAGCTCAGCGACCTGACCGGCGCCCGCGAGCCCTCCGGCGTCCCGGTCGTCATCGAGGTCCCGCAGCCGACCCCGCCGCGCAGGGCGACGGGCTCGTCCGGCGGCGGCAGCGGGACCGGGAGCGGCGGCCGGGGCCGTCGCCGCCGCCCCGCCTCCGCGGGCGGTGGCGGCGGTACGGCCCCGGCGGCGGGCTCCGGCCGCACCGCCGGGTCCGGCACGGGCGCGGGCCGCGGCGCCGGTACGGGAACCGGCCGGAGCTCCGGTACGGGTACGGGCCGGGGCGCCGGTTCCGGCAACGGTGGCGGTCGCGGCCGTCAGGCCTCCGGGGCGGGCCGCCAGGCCTCCGCCACGACCCGTCAGGCCTCCGCCACGAGCCGTTCGCGCAGCGCGACGAGCTCGCGGAACTCGAGGCCGAGGCCCTCGGACACGTAACGGAACAGGCTTCCGTAAGAGACCCGGACCTGGTCGAGAGCCGCGTCGAGGTAGGCGTCACGTACCTCCTGGAACGGCACGATCAGGTCCGGGTTCTGCATGTACCCGCCCAGTTTCAGGCCCTCGCGGACCTTCGCGTCGTACGCGGCGCGGATGGTGTTCGAGGCCAGGTAGTCGGCGCGCGCCGTGGAGGCCGGGACGCCGAGCAGGGTGAGGAGCAGGTAGCTCGTCCAGCCGGTGCGGTCCTTGCCCGAGGTGCAGTGCAGGAGCAGCGGCCCGCGGGCCGGGTTCGCGAGGTCCCGGAGGGTCGCGCCGAAGGCGGCCCGGTTCCCCGCGTCGGTGACGAAGATCCGGTAGACCTCGGTCATGAAGGCGGCGGCCCGCCCACCGCCGAGCATCGACTCCTGCAGCACCGGGTCGCGGGAGCCGATGGCCTGCTGGATCCGCGCGAACAGGCCGTTGTCGTTGATCGGCCGGGAGACACCGACGGTGCCGGCCGGAAGCCGGTCGGCACCGTCGTACTGCACTTCGAGGGGGACCCGCAGGTCGACGACGGTGCCGAGGCGGAGCCCGGCGAGCGTCGACACGTCCGCGTCGGTGAGCTTGCCGAGGGCGTCGCCCCGGTAGGCGAGCCCGTACCGGACACGGCCCCCGTCGTAGGTGAGGGAGCCGCCGACGTCGCGGACGTTGACCGCACCCTGGAGCGGGATCTGCCGGATGGCGTTCGTGGACCACGGGCGGGGGCGTGGACCCGGACGGGCCTGTGCGGCCGCCGTGGGCAGGGACGCGAACAGCGCCGTCGCGCCGGTGGTGGTGAGCAGCGCGCGTCTGGACAGGGGCATGGCGGACTCCCTTGCGAGCGTACGGACGTCGGTGCGGGCCGTGCGTTCCACCTAACGTTAGTTTGGTGGATGGGGGGAAGGTAGCAGCCGCCGGAGCCGTAGGGGAGGGGCGCGCGCGGGATCGCCGACGGAGGGGGTCGCACGTGTCACCTTGCCGGGGGTGGCCGGACGCCGCCCACGGGACGCCCGGCGCCCGCTACCTGGCGCCCGCCAACCGCCAACGGCCACCCGCTACCCGGCGCCCGTCACCTGGCCACCGGTGCCCGCTCGCCGTCCGGATCGGCGTCCCGGCGCTCAGCGGCAGCGTGGGCTCGTCCACTCCAGTCGTGAGCGGACCCGGGCGTCCCTGATGTGCTCGATGGCCGCGAGGGCCGTCTCGCGGGCCGCGCCCTCCGGGTCGCCGTCGGCCAGGATCGCGGCCAAGGCCTGCACCGCGCGCGGGTCCTGACGGATCGCCAGGCCGCGCGCCGCCTCCGCCGCCGTCTCCGGATCGTCGTCGCCGAGCCGCTCCGCCAGCCCCTCGCGGACGAGCGGGGTGTCGTCGGGCAGCTCCGCCAGGGCGAGCGTCGCCCAGTCCCGTACCCGCGCGTCGCCGTCCCGGCTGAGCGCGAGCAGCACCCCGAGCGCCTCGACGTGCCCGGGCGGCACGATCCCGGCGAGCGCCTGCGCGGCCGCCCGCCTCACCGCCGCGTCGGGATGCCCGGCGGAGGCCAGCAGCTCCGGCACGGCCTCGCCGTCCCCGCACGCCCCGAGCGCGATCACCCCGGAGAGCACCGGCTCCCGCCCCGAGCCGCCGCCCGTCCGGCCGTCGGCCGGAACCCCCGCGGGTGCCCCCGCCGCTCCGGAAACGGTTCGTCGCAGCACCGGGACCGCGCTCGGGCCGAAGCCCGGCAGCGCACCGAGGACCCGGGCGCCCAGCGCCTGGCGCAGCGGGTCGCGGTAGGCGCACCAGGTGGTCGCCGCCACGAACGTCTCCTCGTCCGCACGGCCCGCGAGGACGTCGACCGCCGTCGTCCACGCGTCGAGCTCGGGATCCCCGCACCGCAACGCCCGCGCCGCCAGCTCCTCGTGCGACGTCCGCAGCCCGAGCTCCGCCTCCAGGACCGTCGCGATCGCCGCGTGCCCCGTCTGCCGCTCGTCCCCGCGCGCCGGAGCCCCGTCCTCCCGCAGCAGCTCCACGACGACGGTCACACCGCCGTCCTCCCGGACCCGCCGCACCACCGCCTCGTACGTCTGCCCGCCGTCGTTCCCCGCGACGAGACCCCGCCGGAGCTCGGCCGCGACGTCCACGCCGATCCACCGCCGCGCCTCCCGCAGCGCCGCCTCCCGCGCCGCCGCCCCGTGGTCGAGCAGCGCCCGTACGGACGCGGTGGAGCCCCGCCGGGCCGCCGCGACCAGCGGCACGACCCCGTCGGGCCCCGGCCGGTCCGGGTCGGCGCCGTGCTCCAGGAGGGCCCGGACGGTCCCGGCGTGCCCGAGGCCGACGGCCCACGCGAGGGCCGTGAAGCCGTACGCCTCCTCCTGGTCGACGGCCGCCCCGCCCGCGAGCAGCGCCCGGACGACCTCCGCGTGCCCGCCGCACGCGGCCCCGCACAGCGGCAGGCCCCCGGGGTCCTCGGCCGCGCGCCCCGGATCCGCCCCGGCCGCGAGCAGCACCCGCACGATTCCCGGCTCGTTCCCGACGGCCGCCCGGTACAGCGCGGTCTCCCCGTCCTCGACCCCCTCGGGGTCGGCCCCGCCCCGCAGGGCCCGTACGGCCCCGTCCTCGTCCCCGGCCCGGATCGCGTCGAACAGCGTGCTCATGCAACGACCCTGACCCGCCGTCGGCTCACGACGCAAATCGGTTACGGACCGGCGGCGCTCAGGCCGCGCACTCCACGACCGACCCGCACACCCCGCACCGCGCCCGCAGACTCCGCCCCGCCGGGACCCGCAGCCGCTGGCAGCAGACCGGGCACCCGAAGGCGACCCCCGCCGCCGGCGCGCCGCCGTCGAAGGCGTACGGGGCGCCGGGCGCCGCCCGTCCGAGCCGCCGCTCCCTGCCGTACCGCCGCCGCTCCGCCCACCCCGCCCCGGCCAGCGGCGGCACCCGCCGCTCCCGCTCCGCCTCGGCCCGCCCCCGTACCCACGCCTCGTAGGCCACCGCGCTCGTGAACCACGGCGACGGGTCCTCCCCGAAGGCCTCCGCCCGCTTGGCGAGGACGTAGCCGAACTCCTCCGGCGTCAGATAGCCCAGCCTCTGCCGCTCCACCCCGTCCCGCCGGTACGCGTCGAGCAGCAGCCACCCGGCCCCCAGATAGGTGGTCACGACGTCCGTGAGGATCTCGTTCTCCGCCGTGCCGGGGAACGAGAGGCCGAGACGGTGCAGCAGCACGTGGGTGATCTCGTGCGCGAGCGCCGCCCCGATGTCCCGGCGGCGCGTCCTGAACCGGTCGTTGAGCTCGACGAAGTACTCCGGTCCCGCCGCGAGCTCCACGGTCGCCGCGTGCTCCATCGGGCGGAAACTCGCCACCATCCGGGCCTCGGGCAGCCGCAGGTGCGCCACGAGCGCCCGCGCCGCCCGCTGGGTCCCCAGATGGAGGTCCTCCCCGTCGCCGACGGCCACCTCGGCTGCCGTCACGCTCAGCGGGTAACGCCGTACGCCGTCGGGGGAGACGCGGCGGTAGAGCGCGGTGAGCGAGGCGCGGACGGTCGCGAGGTGCGGAAAACCGTGCACCACACGGTCGGCCCCATCGCGGTTCGGCATCCCGCATCCCCCCTCCCTTCCACTGTACGTTCATCCCACCGGTTCTGGCCGAAAAGGCTTCCTTGTGGGGGCAGTTGGGCGCTGTCCACCCTGTGGGCATGCCTGGTCGGGCACATGTCACGCCTGCGCCATGTCGTGCCACGCCCCCGCCGGGCCCCACCCCCCACGACAGAAGGAAGACGAGTGAAGAAGAACAGACTGGTCAGCGCCCTCCGCAAACTCGCCGCGGCCGGCGCCGTCGCCCTCGCAGCCGTCAGCCTCCAGCCCACCACGACTGCCTCCGCGGCCCCCGCCCCCGTCGTCGGCGGCGTCCGCGCAGCCCAGGGCGAGTTCCCCTGGATGGTCCGCCTCTCCATGGGCTGCGGCGGTTCGCTCCTCACCCCGCAGATCGTCCTCACCGCCGCCCACTGCGTCAGCGGCTCCGGCACCAACACCGGCATCACCGCCACCGCCGGGGTCGTCGACCTCCAGAGCAGCAGCGCCATCAAGGTGAAGTCCACCAAGGTCCTCCAGGCCCCCGGCTACAACGGCACGGGCAAGGACTGGGCCCTCATCAAGCTCGCCTCGCCGATCACCTCGCTCCCGACGCTCAAGATCGCCGAGACGACCGCGTACAACACCGGCACCTTCACGGTCGCCGGCTGGGGCGCCACCCGCGAGGGCGGCGGCCAGCAGCGCTACCTCCGGAAGGCCACCGTCCCCTTCGTCTCCGACGCCGCGTGCCAGGCGGCGTACGGCGGCTCCCTCGTGCCCGGCGAGGAGATCTGCGCCGGGTACAACGAGGGCGGGGTCGACACCTGTCAGGGCGACTCCGGCGGCCCGATGTTCCGCAAGGACGACGCCGGCGCCTGGATCCAGGTCGGCATCGTGAGCTGGGGCGAGGGCTGCGCACGGCCCGGCTTCCCCGGCGTCTACACGGAGGTCTCGACCTTCGCCGCCGCGATCAAGTCGGCCGCGGCCACGCTGTAACGACACGACACGACACGAGTCGCCACAGCACGGCACGGCACGGCACGGCACGGCACGGCACGGCATGAGCAAGCCCGGGGGTGCGGGGACGGCCACCGCTCCCGCACCCCGAGGGTTACGGGGACGGTCACCGCTCCCGCACCCCGAGGGTTACGGGGACGGTCACCGCTCCCGCACCCCGAGGGTTACGGGCACGGCCACCGCCCCCGTAACCCTCGCCCGGGAACCCGCGTCACCGCAGGGTGACCTCGCCCGCCCCGCCCTCCAGCGCGAGCACCCACACCTCGTTCGCGCCCTCCCGCAGCACCGGACCCGGCACGAACAGCGCCTCCTGCGGGCCCACCGACCAGTACCGGCCCAGGCAGAAACCGTTCACCCACACGAAGCCCCGGCCCGCCCCCGGCAGCCGCAGCTCCGCGTCACCCGCGCCCACGACGTCGAGGAACCCCCGGTAGAACCCGGGCCCCGACGCACCGCCCGCGGGCCCGAACGGCAGCTCCGCCACCGCCCCCGCCCCGAACGCGCCGAGCCGCAGCCCCCGCGCCGCCACCCCGTGCAGGTACTGCCGCTCGTGCCGCACCCCGCCCGTGATCCCCTTCGCCTCCGCCAGCCGCGGCCCGTAGTTGACCCGCCCGAGCGACTCCACCCACAGCTCCACCACCGCCGGCCCCGCCACCGGCTCCGGCAGCACCGCGTCCTCCGCGTCCAGCACCCCCGCCAGGACCCCGTCCACGTACACCGTCGCCCGGTCCCGCAGCCCCGTCACCCCCAGCGGATACGGCCGCCGGGGCCCCGGCACCGCCACCCGGTAGCGGACGACACCCCGGTCCACGCCCAGCTCCTCGAAGGCCGCCGGCACCGGCGCCACCACCTCCTCGCCGCCGAGCACCTCCAGGACCTCCCCGAGCGGCGCCCACTCGCCGAGCCCGCCCCGCACCGGTTCCCCGAGCCACGGCGGCGGCTCCGGCACCTCCGGCAGCGGCCCGTCCGCGTACTCCGCGAGCACCTCGCGGAACGCCCAGAACTTCTCCGTCGGCCGCCCCGCCTCGTCCACCGGCGCGTCGTAGTCGTACGACGTCACCGTCGGCCGCAGCTCCCCGTCGTGCAGCCCACCCGTCCGGTTCGCGCCCGCCCAGCCCGCGAAGTTCGTCCCGCCGTGCGCCATGTACAGGTTGACCGACGCCCCGCACTCCAGGATCTCCCGCAGCGCCCCCGCCGCGTCCGCCGCGCCCCGCACCGCGTGCTCCGTGCCCCAGTGGTCGAACCAGCCGCACCAGAACTCCATGCACATCAGCGGCCCCGACGGCCGGTGCCGCCGCAGCGTCGCGAACGCCTCCCGCGCCCCCGAACCGAAGTTCGCCGTCGCCAGCACCCCCGGCACCGAACCACCCGTGAGCATGTGGTCCTCCGGACCGTCCGAGGTGAACAGCGGCACGTCCACCCCGCACTCCCGCAGCAGCCCCGCCAGCCACTCCAGATAGCCGCGGTCACTCCCGTAACTCCCGTACTCGTTCTCCACCTGGACCATCACCACCGGACCGCCCCGGTCCACCTGCCGCTCCACCACCTGCGGAAGCAGCCGCCGGAACCAGTCCTCCACCGGCGCGCAGAACCCCGGGTCGAGCGTCCGCACCCGCCGCCCCAGCGGCCCCGTCACCCAGTGCGGCAGCCCGCCGTTCTCCCACTCGGCGCAGATGTACGGCCCCGGCCGCACCACCGCCCGCATCCCGGCCCGCCCCACCGCGTCCAGGAACCGGCCGAGCGCCCCCACGTCCCCGAACCGCCCGGGCTCCGGCTCGTACAGGTTCCACGGCACGTACGTCTCGACGCAGTCGAGGCCCATCGCGCGCAGCATCCCGAGCCGGTGCTCCCACAGCTCCTCGTGCACCCGGAAGTAGTGCAGCGCCCCCGACAGCAGCCGCACCGGCCGCCCGTCGAGCAGAAAGTCCTCGTCACCCACAGCGAACGTGCTCATGGCCTCACCCTCACCCTCTGGCGGCGGGAGGGTCCATGGACAAAGATCGTCGCAGTTTGGACGTTAGAAGGGGCGGGCCCGCACGATGTACCACACCTGGATGCGCTACTTCACGCCCAGTCCCGTCCACCACCGCCTCGGACTCGTCTGCCTCGGCGTCGGACTCCAGCACGGCACCCTCCCCACCGTCGGCCCCCGCACCCTCGACCACCACGTCGCCGTCCTCGTCTCCGCCGGCGGCGGCTGGTACCGCGGCGCCGACGGCCGCCGCACCACCGTCACCGCCCCCGCCCTCATCTGGCTCACCCCCGGCACCCCCCACCACTACGGCGCCGACCCGGCCACCGGCTGGGACGAGGCCTTCGTCGACTTCTCCGGACCGGCCACCGCCACCTACACCGAACTCGGCTACATCGAACCCGACCGGCCCGTCGTCCCCCTCTCCGACGCCGCCCCCGCCCGCACCGCCGTCGGCCGCATCGCCCGCGCCGCCCGCCCCGGCAACCCCCTCCTCGAAGTCGAGACCGGCGCCGCCGTCCACGAACTCCTCGTCGCCCTCCGCCGCGCCCGCGCCGACACCAACGCCGACGGCGACCCCGTCCTCGCCGCCCTCGCCCGCGACGCCTTCCAGCCCCTCACCGTCGCCGAACACGCCGGCCGGCACGGCATGACCGCCGCCGAACTGCGCACCGCCGTCCGCCGCGCCGCCGGATGCAGCCCCAAGGACTACCTCCTCACCGTCCGCCTCGGCCGCGCCAAGGAACTCCTCGCCGCCACCGAGCTCCCCGTCGCCGCCGTCGCCCGCCGCGTCGGCTACGACGACCCCGCCTACTTCTCCCGGCTCTTCACCCGCCGCGTCGGCACCGCGCCCATCCGCTTCCGCGAACAGCAGGGACGTGCCGTGCACGGCGGATGGAGCGACCGGGTTCCGGATCCCGAACACCCGCCCACCATCGCCGGAAGATCCGTCTAAGCTCCGTGACCATGAGCGACACGAGCGACACGAACGACACCGCGGCCGGCAGCGACCCCGAGGTCCTGGCCGAGCTGACCCGCCTGCGCGAGAGCATCGACAACATCGACGCGGCCGTCGTCCACATGCTCGCCGAACGCTTCAAGTGCACCCAGCAGGTCGGCGTCCTCAAGGCCGCCCACCAGCTCCCGCCCGCCGACCCCGCCCGCGAGTCCCGCCAGATCGCCCGGCTGCGGGAACTCGCCGAGAGCGCCAAACTGGACCCGGCCTTCGCGGAGAAGCTCCTCAACTTCATCATCGCCGAGGTCATCCGCCACCACGAGACGATCGCGGACGGAGCACGCTGATGGCACGCGTCACGGTCTTCACCCTCGGAGGGACGATCTCCGCGCGCGGCGGCGACGCCGCCCGCATGACCGGACAGGAAGTCCTCGCCGAACTCGCCGCCCCCCACGGCGCCGAGGTCACCCTGCGCGACTTCCGCCGCGTCCCCAGCTCCTCCCTCACCCACGAGGACCTCGTCGCCCTCGCCGAAGAGATCCGCAGGACCGTCGCCGACGGGTCGGGCGTCGTCGTCGTCCAGGGCACCGACACCCTGGAGGAGACCGCCTTCCTCCTCGACCTCCTCTGCACCACCGAACAGCCCGTCGCCGTCACCGGCGCCATGCGCCGCCCCGACCTCCCCGGCGCCGACGGCCCCGCCAACCTCGCCGCCGCACTCGCCGTCGCCGCCGACCCCGCCTGCCGGAACCTCGGCGTCCTCGTCGTCCTCGCCGACGAGATCCACGCCGCCCGCCACGCCCGCAAGACCCACACCACCTCCGTCGCCACCTTCGCCTCGCCCGGCGCCGGCCCCCTCGGCGCCGTCGTCGAGGGCGAACCCCGCGTCCTCCTCCGGCCCGCCGTCCCCAGCGCCCTCTGCGGCCTCTCCTTCGACCCGGCCCTCCGCGTCGCCCTCGTCACCCTCTCCCAGGGCGACCGCGGCGAACTCCTCGACGCCGTCGACGACCGCTTCCAGGGCCTCGTCGTCGCCGCCTTCGGCGCCGGACACGCCCCCACCTGGCTCGTCGAACCCCTCGCCGACATCGCCCGCCGCATCCCGGTCGTCCTCGCCTCCCGCACGGGCGCCGGAACGACCCTCACGGACACCTACCGCGGCCCCGGCTCCGAGTACGACCTCCTGCACCACGGCCTCATCCCCGCCGGCCCCCTCGACCCCGCCAAGGCCCGGATCCTCCTCCACGCCCTGATCTCCAGCGGCGCCGCCGCCCCCACGGGCTACGACCGCCCCCGCATCACCGCCGCCTTCGCGCATCTGAACGGCTCGGGGCTGGCCTGAGGAGAAAACCATCAGGCAGCATGGCCCCCATGTCCGTACTGACGCGCGACGAAGCGCAGACCCGTGCCCAGCTCCTCGACGTCCACCGCTACCAGGTGGACATCGACCTCACCACCGGCGCCGAGACCTTCGAGTCCACCAGCACCGTCCGATTCACCGCCCGCGCCGCCGGGGACACCTTCGTCGAGCTCAAGCCCGAGACCCTGCACTCCGCCACCCTCGACGGACAGGCCCTCGACACCGCCGCCCTCGACGGCAACCGCCTCCCCCTCACCCTCAGCGAGGGCGAGCACGAGCTCCGCGTCGCCACCACCATGCGGTACTCCCGCACCGGCGAGGGCATGCACCGCTTCACGGACCCCACCGACGGCGAGTCCTACGTCTACACCCAGCTCTTCATGGAAGACGTCCAGCGCGTCTTCGCCGCCTTCGACCAGCCCGACCTCAAGGCCGTCTTCGAGCTGAGCGTCACCGCCCCCGAAGGCTGGACCGTCCTCTCCAACGGCATCACCGAGCGGCAGGACGACGGCGTCTGGAAGGCCGCCCCCACCCCGCTCCTCTCCACCTACTTCGTCTGCGTCGCCGCCGGCCCCTGGCACAGCGTCCGCACCGAGCACGCCGGACTGCCCTTCGGCATCCACTGCCGCCGCTCCCTCGCCCCCCACCTCGACGCCGACGCCGACGAGATCATCGCCGTCACCAAGGCCTGCTTCGACCGCTTCCACGAGAAGTTCGACGAGCCGTACCCCTTCGACTCGTACGACCAGGCCTTCGTCCCCGAGTTCAACGCCGGCGCCATGGAGAACCCCGGACTCGTCACCTTCCGCGACGAGTTCGTCTTCCGCTCCGCCGTCACCGTCACCGAACGCCAGACCCGAGCCATGGTCATCGCCCACGAGATGGCCCACATGTGGTTCGGCGACCTCGTCACCCTCCGCTGGTGGGACGACATCTGGCTGAACGAGTCCTTCGCCGAGTACATGGGCTACCAGACCGTCAACGAGGCCTGCTCCGACCTCTTCCCCGACACCTGGGTCGACTTCGGCGTCACCCGCAAGGCCTGGGGCTACGAGGCCGACCAGCGCCCCTCCACCCACCCCGTCGCCCCGGACCCCGAGGCCGTCCCCGACACCGCCTCCGCGCTCCTCAACTTCGACGGCATCTCCTACGCCAAGGGCGCCTCCGCCCTCCGCCAGCTCGTCACCTGGCTCGGCGAGGAGGACTTCCTCGCCGGCATCAACATCCACTTCAAGCGCCACAGGTTCGGCAACGCCACCCTCGCCGACTTCATCGACAACCTCGCCGCCGCCACCGACCGCGACGTCCACGCCTGGGCCGAGCAGTGGCTCCGCACCACCGGCGTCGACACCCTCACCCCCCGCCTCGACGGCGAGGGCACCCACTGGCGGCTCACCGTCGACCGCGACGGCAGCCGCCCCCACCGCATCGAGGCCGGCGTCTACGACCGCCGCCCCGACGGCGAACTCGTCCTCCGCGAACGCCACGCCCTCGACGTCCCGCAGGAAGCCCCCCTCGACCTCACCGGCCCCCGCCCGGCCCTCGTCGTCCTCAACGAGAACGACCTCACCTACACCAAGCTCCGCTTCGACGGCGTCTCCGAGGAGACCGTCCTGCGCGGCCTCTCCCGCATCCCCGACGCCCTCACCCGCGCCGTCGTCTGGAACGCCCTCCGCGACATGGTCCGCGACGGCGACCTCGCCCCCCTCGCGTACCTGGAGACCGCCCTCGCGCACCTCCCCGAGGAGACCGAACTCGCCGTCGTCCAGGGCGTCCTCGGCTTCGCCCGCACCCAGATCGCCGACCGGTACGTCTCCGAGGCCGAGCGCCCCGCCGCCCTCGCCACCATCGGCGAGATCGCCCGCGCCCTGCTCCGCCGCACCGAGGACGGCGACGCACCCGGCCTGCGCCTCACCGCCGTCCGCGCGTACATCGGCAGCGCCACCACCCCCGACAAGATCGCCTCCTGGCTGGAGGAGGGCACCGTCCACGGCGGCCCCGAGCTCGACCCCGAACTCCGCTGGCAGATCCTCGCCCGCCTCGCCGTCCTCGGCGACACCGACGAGACCGTGATCGCCGCCGAGCTGGAGCGCGACCCCAGCGCCACCGGCCAGGAAGGCGCGGCCCGCTGCCGCGCCTCCCTGCCCACCGCCGAGGCGAAGGCGGCCGCCTGGTCCGCCCTCTTCGACACCGACGACCTCTCCAACTACCTGTTCACCGCCACCGCCCTCGGCTTCTGGCAGCCCGAACACGCCGACCTCGTACGGGACTACATCCCCCGCTTCTACGAGGACGCCGCCGCCCTCGGAGCCCGCCGTGGCCCCGCCATGGCCGAAGCCGCGGGCCGCTACGCCTTCCCGTCGTACGCCATCGACGAGGCCTCCCTCACCCTCGGCGAGTCCCACCTCGCGGGCGACAAGGTCATCCCGGCCCTCCACCGCAAGCTCGTCGACCAGCTCGACGACCTCCGCCGCGCCCTGAAGGTCCGCACGAAGTAACCCGCCACCCCGCACCCCCGGGCGCGTCGCTCCTGTCGCGCCCGGGTTGTGGGCAGTCGTTCCGCAGGGCGGAACGGGCTCGCGCCGCAGCTCCCCGTCCCCCGTTCGGGTCAAACCCCCGCACTCCCCGGACAGCGCCCCGCGAGCCCCGCCACGCTGTCGTCCATGCGTGCCGCACCCCCGCCCCTCGCCGGATCCACCCCCGGCCCCGACGCCCTCCGCCCCCTCCTGGACACCGTCCTCGACGCCCTCCGCCAAGGAGCGAAGGCCAGGGGAGGCCCGCTCCCCGCCGGCGGCCCCGAGGCCGTCCACCGGCACGTGACGGCCGCCCTCGGAGCCGTACTCCCCGAACACGGCACCGACCCCCACGAGGCCCTGCGCACGCTCGTCCACGCCCTCGCCGAAGGCGCCGCCGACCCCGCCGACCCCCTCTGCGCCGCCCACCTCCACACACCCCCGCTCGCCCTCGCAGCCGCCGCCGACCTCGCCGCCTCCGCGCTCAACCCCTCCATGGACTCCTGGGACCAGGCCCCCGCCGCCTCCGCCCTGGAAGCGGGCGTCACGGCCGCTCTCGCCGCCGAGGTCTACCCCACCGCCCCCACCCCCGACGCCCTCGTCACCACCGGCGGCACCGAGTCCAACCAACTCGCCCTCCTCCTCGCCAGAGAGCGGTACGGCCCCCGGCTCCAGACGGTCCTCGGCGCCAACGCCCACCACTCCTTCCACCGCGCCGCCTGGCTCCTCGGCCTCCCCGAACCCATCACCGTCCCCACCCCGGACGGCACCCTCGACCCGGCCGCCCTCGCCGAGACCCTCGCCGCCGCCGCCCCCGGCCCCACCCTCGTCGTCGCCACCGCCGGCACCACCGACGCGGGCCTGATCGACCCCCTCCCGGCCGTCGCCGCCCTCTGCGCGGCCCGCCCCGACACCGACCTCCACGTCGACGCCGCCTACGGAGGCCCCGTCCTCCTCAGCCCGACGCACCGTCACCTCCTCGACGGCGTCGACCGGGCCCGCACCGTCACCGTCGACCTCCACAAACTCGGCTGGCAGCCCGCCGCCGCGGGCCTCCTCGCCGTCCGCGACACCGCCGACCTCGCCGTACTCGGCCACACCGCCGACTACCTCAACGCCGACGACGACACCGAAGCCGGCCTCCCCGACCTCCTCGGCCGCTCGCTGCGCACCACCCGCCGTCCCGACGTCCTGAAGACCGCCGTCACCCTCCGCGCCCTCGGCCGCACCGGCCTCGCCGCCCTCGTCGACACCTGCGTGGAACGCGCCCAGGACCTCGCCGACCTCGTCGAGAAGACCCCCGGCCTCGACCTCCGGGCCCGCCCCACCCTCACCACCGTCCTCTTCCGCCCCACCGGCGCCGCCGACCCGACCGTCGCCGCGATCCGCCGCACCCTCCTCACCCACGGCCACGCCGTCCTCGGCCGCGCCGAGGCCGACGGCCGCCTCTGGCTCAAGGCCACCCTGCTCAACCCCCACACCACCCCCGACGACCTCGCACAGCTCATCACCCTCGTGGAAGGCAGCACGCACCGATGACCGGCAGCACGGGCAGCACCAACCCCCCTACGACCGAAGAGGCGGGCACCCCCCGCGAACCCGACCAGCCCCACGACCTCGTCGGCATCGGCATCGGCCCCTTCAACCTCTCCCTCGCCGCCCTCGCCCACGGCGTCCCCGGCGGCATCGCCGCCACCTTCTACGAGCAGAAGCCCGCCTTCCACTGGCACCCCGGCCTCCTCCTCGACGGCGCCACCCTCCAGGTCCCCTTCCTCGCCGACCTCGTCACCCTCGCCGACCCCGCCAGCCCCTGGACCTTCCTCAACTACCTCAAGAGCCGTGAGCGCCTCTTCCCCTTCTACTTCGCCGAGAAGTTCCACATCCAGCGCGCCGAGTACGACGCCTACTGCCGCTGGGTCAGCGAACGCCTCCCCGGCCTCCACTTCGGCCACCAGGTCGACTCCGTCCGCTGGAACCCCGAACGCCGCCTCTTCGAAGTCGACTACACCCAGATCGACCCCACCGGCGAAGCCGAGGCCCTCGGCCGGGCCTACACCCGCAACGTCGTCCTCGGCGTCGGCACCGAGCCCTACGTCCCCGAACCGCTGCGCCCCCTCGCGGACGCCCCCGGCGTCCCCGTCGTCCACTCCGCCGACTACCTCACCCACCGCGAGACGCTCCTGCGCGCGGGCCACGTCACCGTCATCGGCTCCGGCCAGTCCGGCGCCGAGGTCTTCCTCGACCTCCTCCGCCACCGCCCCGCCGGAGCCGAGAAGATCCACTGGCTCGCCCGCACCGAGGCCTTCGCCCCCATGGAGTACTCCAAGCTCGGCCTGGAGCACTTCACCCCCGACTACACCCGCTACTTCCACGCCCTCCCCGAGCCCGTACGCGGCGAACTCGTCCCCCACCAGTGGCAGCTCCACAAGGGCATCGACACCGACACCATCACCGCCATCCACGACGAGCTCTACCGCCGCACCCTCCACGGCGGCTGGCCCGACGCCGTCCTCACCCCCGGCGTCCGCGTCCGCACCGCGGGCCGCGTCGCCACCACCCAGGTCGAACTCCACCTCGAACACGTCCAGCAGGGCACCCGCTCCCGCCTCACCACCGACGCCGTCGTCCTCGCCACCGGCTACCGCGAACGCCCCGTCGACCGCATGCTCGCCGGCCTCGACCCGTACCTCCGCCACGACGCCGCGGGCCGCGCCCGCATCGACGAGCGGTACCGCCTCGTCCTCGACCCCTCCGTCACCGGCGCCGTCTACGTCCAGAACGCCGAGAAGCACACCCACGGCGTCGGCGCCCCCGACCTCGGCCTCGCCGCCTGGCGCAGCGCCACCATCCTCAACACCCTCACCGGCAAGGAGCCCTACCCCCTGCCCCGCCGCACCGCCTTCACCACCTTCGGCCTGGAACCACGAGAGGCGCCGAGCATCCCGGCACAGGACCGGAAGCTGACGCCTCTCGCGCAGAACGTGTGACGACCGCCGGCTAGAAGACCGGCACGCCGTCCCGGGTCAGCTTCCAGTCCACCGAGGCGAACTGGCCCGGGTCGACCGTCCCCTTCGCCTTCACCCACTGGATGATGGTGTTACGGATCTCGTCCGAGTTCGCCCACAGCTGCTGCGCGTTCGCCACGTGCGGGAACGCGCCGCCGCCGCTCGCCCGGTAGTTGTTCACCGCGAGCACGAACTTCGCCGCCGGGTCGAGCGGCCTGCCCTCGAAGGACAGGCCCACGATCCGCTGCCCCACCGGCTTCGCGATGTCGATCTCGTACGTCAGACCCGACACGGCGTCGTAGTTGTAGTCGGGCGTCCCCGCCGCGTTCGTCAGCGCGGCCGTGTCCACCGGCGCACCGGCGGCCGTCTGGACGTAGTACTTCGCCGAGTACTCCAGGTAGTCCTTGAGCTGGGCGCCCGTCAGGAGGCGGGCCTCCATGGTGTTCTCGAAGGGGTACAGGCCCGCCGCGTCCTTGATGGTGATCGCGCCGGACGGGATGCGGGCCGTGCGGGAGAAGCAGGACGCCTGCGACAGGACCGGCAGGGACGCGTACGCGCCGCCCGCGAGCGCCGCCTTCACCGTCTCCGCCTGGACCACGTTGATCAGGTCGATGATCGGCTCGTCCTTCCACGGCGCGGCCGCCGTGGTCATCGCCGCCGTCGAGGTCCCGATGACCTGGTTGACGTACGCCACGACCTTCGTGTGCTCGTCCTCCAGGAGCCCGACGATCTCCGGGTCCTCGGCGACCGTGTTCGAGTTGAGGACCTGGGCGCCGACCTTCTCGACGACCCAGCGGCCCTTCTCCCACACCAGGTCGAAGTCGAACAGCGTGAGGCGCTGACCCCACTTCAGCGGCTCGGACAGGACGACGTCCTGACCGGTCTCCTTGTTCTTCACCCGGTACTCGGGGATCTCGGTGTGCGCGTGGCCGACGAGGATCGCGTCGATGCCCGGGACCTGCTCGGCGACGAGGCCCGCCGCGTTCTCGATGTGGGGGAGCTGGTCACCGTACGAGGACGTGCCGCTCGAACCCGAGTGCGCCGACACGACGACCACGTCCGCGCCCATGGACCGCAGCTTCGGCACCCACTTCGCCGCCTGCTCCTCAAGCCCCGGGAACACCATCTTGCCCGTGACGTTGGCCTTGTCCCAGATCGCGATGCCCGGGTTGGTCAGGCCGAGGATCGCGACCTTCACGTCCCGCCCGTGCGGGGTCCGCATCGTGTGCATGCTGTACGGGGCGAACGCCGGGCGCAGCGTCTTCGCGTCGAGCGCGTTGGCGCCGAGGAGCGGGAAGTCGCACTGCTCCTCGAACTTCCGCAGCACCGGTATGCCGTAGTTGAACTCGTGGTTGCCGAGCGCCGCCGCGTCGTACCCGATCGCGTTCATCGCCTGCGCCATCGGGTGCACCGGGCCGCCGACCTGCGTGATCGGGTCGACCTTGGCGTAGTAGTACGAGAGCTGCGTGCCCTGGATCGTGTCACCGGCGTCGATGAGCAGCGTGTTGCCCCGGCCCTTGGCGGCACGGACCTGGTCGACGAGCGTGGAGATCTTCGCGAGGCCGACGTCGTTGTGCGCCTTGTCGTCGAACTCCTTGTCCGTGAAGTAGTCCCAGTTGAAGACGTTCCCGTGCAGGTCGGTCGTCCCCATCACGGTGAACGAGTACCGCTTCGCCGGCCGGGGACGCGGGCCCGCGGCCTCGGCGGGAGCGGCGACACCCGCGGCGAGGGCGGCCCCGGCTCCGACGGCGACGGAGCTCTCCAGGAACGTCCGACGGTTCAACGGCATGTGTTTCTCCTTGGTTCGATGACGTCGCCACTGACGCACAACGCGCGTAGATTCTGGCCCAGGAGCAACACTCCGCAACAGCCCCTTTCGGTGACGGCGCCATCACCGAAAGTCGTCAATCGTTATTGACGACGCGGGAAAACGCTCATCGGAGCACCCCCGTGCACACATTCAGGAGTTGTCAACAACCTTTCATGGAAAGGTTGTTGAGTAGTCACGCCACACCAATTTCCTACCCGCCGGTAAGCCCTAGGCTCGACCCATGCGCCGAGCGAAAATCGTTTGCACCCTTGGGCCCGCCACCGAAACGTACGACCAGATCAAGGCATTGATCGAGGCCGGAATGGACGTGGCCCGCTTCAACCTCAGCCACGGCACCTACGCCGAACACGAGGAGCGCTACCAGCGCGTCCGCAAAGCCGCCGACGAGACCGGCCGCAGCGTCGGCGTCCTCGCCGACCTTCAAGGCCCGAAGATCCGCCTCGGCCGCTTCCGCGAAGGCCCCGTACTCCTTGAACGCGGCGACGAGTTCACCATCACCGTCGAACCGACCGAAGGCGACCGCCACCGCTGCGGCACCACCTACAGCGGCCTCGCCGCCGACGTCACCACCGGCGAACGCATCCTCGTCGACGACGGCCGCGTCACCCTCGAAGTCACCTCCGTCGACGGCCCCCGCGTCAACACCCGGGTCATCGAAGGCGGCATGGTCTCCGACCACAAGGGACTCAACCTCCCCGGCGTCGCCGTCTCCGTCCCCGCCCTCTCCGACAAGGACATCGACGACCTCCGCTGGGCCCTCCGCACCGGCGCCGACGTCATCGCCCTCTCCTTCGTCCGCAGCGCCCGCGACATCGACGACGTCCACCGCATCATGGACGAGGAAGGCCGCCGCCTCCCCGTCATCGCCAAAATCGAAAAGCCCCAGGCCGTCGAGAACATCGAGGAAATCGTCGCCGCCTTCGACGGAATCATGGTCGCCCGCGGCGACCTCGGCGTCGAAATGCCCCTCGAACAAGTCCCGATCGTCCAAAAGCGCGCCGTCAAACTCGCCAAGCGCAACGCCAAGCCGGTCATCGTCGCCACCCAGATGCTCGACTCGATGATCGACAACTCCCGCCCCACCCGCGCCGAGGCCAGCGACGTCGCCAACGCCGTCATCGACGGCACCGACGCCGTCATGCTCTCCGGCGAGACCAGCGTCGGACGCTTCCCCATCGAGACGGTCCGCACGATGAGCCGCATCGTCGAAGCCGCCGAGGAAGACGTCCTCGCCAAGGGCCTCCCGCCCCTCACCGAACGCAACAAGCCCCGCACCCAGGGCGGAGCCGTCGCCCGCGCCGCCGCCGAGATGGGCGACTTCCTGGGCGCCAAGTTCCTCGTCGCCTTCACCCAGTCCGGCGACACGGTCAAGCGCCTCTCGCGCTACCGCTCCCCGATCCCGCTCCTCGCCTTCACCCCGGACCCGGCGACCCGCTCCCAGCTCAACCTCACCTGGGGCGTCGAGACCTTCCTCGGCCCGCACGTCGACTCCACCGACGCGATGGTCGCCCAGGTCGACGAGGAACTCCTCCGCATCGGCCGCTGCCGGAAGGGCGACATCGTGGTCATCACGGCCGGCTCCCCGCCGGGCGTCGCGGGCTCCACGAACCTGGTCCGCGTCCACCACATCGGCGACCCGCTGACGTAGGCAGGGTCAGTGCTTGGGCCCCACGTGGAGGTCCATGAGGGCGACGGAGGCCTTGCGCGCGACGGAGACGTTCTGGGCGGTCCCCACCCTCGTGAGGCCGTCCAGCTGACGCCGACGGGGTCCAAGCCCCCGATGAAGGGCCGCGGGTGCTCCTCGACCTTGAGGTCATGGCAGCCGGCCCTCTGGGCCCTGGATGCGGAGTTGTCCGGAAGGACCGCGCGCACGGTCTCCTGGGCCTCACGCTGAACGCCCGACCAGGCGTCGTCGAGGGGGGTGTTCCGATGTCGGGCATACGGTCGATCGTGGCGGCCGTGCGACGCCCCGCGACGCAGATGATCAGGCTTCACGCATGCGGGTGACGATCACCTCGCGAGTGATCCACCTGGGAATCGAAGGAAAAGTGCCCCAGGTGGGATTCGAACCCACACTGTCCGCTGTTTGAGAGCGGCCTCTCTGACCAGTTGGAGTACTGGGGCCTTGGAAACTGAGGGCGCTACAGGCCCTGCGGGGCACTACCTTACAGGAGCTAGGTAGGCTCAGGGGAGCAGTGCTCGCCCCGCAATGAGGAGCCCCCGTGACCGCCCCCGAGTCGCCCCAGCCCGCCGACGACGCCGAGGCGTCGCACGTCCCGCCGCTGACGACCCGCGTCGTCATCGCCGAGGACGAGGCGCTCATCCGCATGGACCTCAAGGAGATGCTGGAGGAGGAGGGGTACACCGTCGTCGGTGAGGCCGGAGACGGTGAGAAGGCCGTCGAGCTCGCCCGCGAGCACCGCCCCGACCTGGTCATCCTGGACGTGAAGATGCCCGTCCTGGACGGCATCTCCGCCGCCGAGAAGATCGCCGGCGAGTCCATCGCCCCGGTCCTCATGCTCACCGCCTTCTCGCAGCGCGAGCTCGTCGAGCGCGCCCGCGACGCCGGCGCCATGGCGTACCTCGTGAAGCCGTTCAGCAAGAGCGACGTCGTGCCGGCCATCGAGATGGCCGTCTCCCGCTTCGCGGAGCTGCGCGCCCTGGAGCAGGAGGTCGCCGACCTCTCGCAGCGCCTGGAGACCCGCAAGCTCGTGGACCGCGCCAAGTCGATCCTGCAGACGCAGTACGGCCTGACGGAGCCCGCCGCGTTCCGCTGGATCCAGAAGACGTCGATGGACCGCCGCATGTCCATGCAGCAGGTCGCCGAGGCCGTCATCGAGGACGCCGAGGAGAAGAAGGCGGCCAAGGGGCAGTAGCGGTCACCTGATCCGTACGCGAGAAGGCCCGCCCCACAGCACTGTGGGGCGGGCCTTCCGTTCGTGTGGCTCAGTCCTCGCCGAGGTACGCCTTGCGGACGGACTCGTCGTGGAGGAGGTCGGGGCCCGCGCCGGAGAGCACGATCTTGCCGATCTCCATGACGTGGCCCTGGTCCGCGAGGGCGAGCGCGGCCTGGGCGTTCTGCTCGACGAGCAGGATGGTGGTGCCCTGGGCCTTGAGCTCGGTGATGGTCGCCATGATCTTCTGCATCATGATCGGGGAGAGGCCCATGGAGGGCTCGTCGAGCATGAGCAGCTTGGGCTGGGACATGAGGGCCCTGCCCATGGCGAGCATCTGCTGCTCGCCGCCGGAGAGGGTGCCGGCGGCCTGCTTGCGACGTTCGCCCAGGATGGGGAAGAGGTCGTAGGCGCGCTGGACGTCCTTGGCGATGCCGGCGGTGTCCTTGCGGAGGAAGGCGCCGAGGAGGAGGTTCTCCTCGATCGTCATGCGGGGGAAGATGTGGCGGCCCTCGGGGGAGTGGGCCAGTCCCAGCGAGACGATCTTGTGGGCGGGGATCTTGCGGAGGGACTTGCCCTCGAACTTGATCTGGCCGCCGACGGGCTTGAGGAGCCCGGAGAGGGTCCGCAGGGTGGTGGTCTTCCCGGCGCCGTTGGTGCCGATGAGGGTGACGACCTCACCGGCGTTGACGGAGAAGGAGATGCCCTTGACGGCCTCGATCTTTCCGTAGGCGACGCGCAGGTCCTCGACTTCGAGCAGTGCGGTCATGCGTCGTTCTCCTTGCCCGAAGCAGGGTCGTGCGGGGTGTCGTCCTCGGAGGCGTCCGCCGCGGGGGCCTCGGGGGCCTCGGGGGCCTCGGGGGCCTCCGGGGCGTCCTCGGAGTCGGCCTCGGCGGCCTCAGGGGCCTCAGGGGCCTCGGCCTCCGGCTCCGCGGACTCGGGGGCCTTCGTGGGTGCCTCGACCGGCTCGCCCAGGTACGCCGCGATGACCCGCTCGTCGCCCTGGACGGTCGCGCTGTCGCCCTCGATGAGCTTCTGGCCCTGGACGAGGACGGCGACGCGGTCGCAGAGGTTGAAGATGAAGCGCATGTCGTGCTCGATGACGAGCACGGCGACGCCCATGTCCCGGATGGCGAAGATGAGTTCCTCGGCCGCGCGGGTCTCCTGCGGGTTCATGCCGGCCGTGGGCTCGTCGAGCAGGATGAGGCCGGGGTCGCTCGCGAGGGCGCGGGCGATCTCCAGCTTGCGCTGCTCTCCGTACGGCAGGTTCTTGGCGAGGTGCTGTGCCTTGTCCCGGAGTCCGATGAACTCCAGGAGCTCCATGGCGCGGGTCTCGGCCTCCGCCTCGGCCTTCTTGAAGCCGGGCAGGCGCAGGAGCGCGGACCAGAGGCCCTGCTTCATGCGGGTGTGGCGGCCGACGAGGACGTTCTCCAGAACGGTCATGTTGCCGAAGAGGCGGATGTTCTGGAAGGTGCGGGCGATGCCGGCGTCGGTGACCTTGAAGGACTTCGGCGGCAGGACCGTGCCCTTGTACCGGACCTCTCCCTCGGTCGGGATGTAGAGGCCGGTGAGGCAGTTGAAGAAGGTGGTCTTGCCGGCGCCGTTGGGGCCGATGAGGCCGACGATCTCGCCGCTGTTGACGGTGAGGTTGACGTCGCGGACGGCGGTGAGGCCGCCGAAGCGCATGGTCACGCCCCGGGCGTCGAGGACGGTCTCGCGGGCGGCCGGCTCCGTGGTGGACTCGGCCGTCTTGGTGGTGGTGGTCATGGCTCAGGCACCTACCTTGGCGGGCGACTCGTCGTGCTCGTGGAACTCCAGCTGGCGGCGGCGGTCCGCGATGATGCCCTCCGGGCGGAAGCGCATGATCAGGACGAGCGCGACGCCGAAGGCGAAGAGCTGGTACTCACCCATGAACTGGAGCTTGTTCGGGATGAGGAAGAGCAGCGCCGCACCGACCAGGGGTCCGCTCATGGTGCCCATGCCGCCGAGGACGACGGCGGCGAGCAGGAAGGCGGAGTTGGGCGGGATGGGTCCGGCGAAGAGGTACTGCTCCGGGGTCACGGTGTACGTGACGTGGGCCTGGACCGTACCGGCGAGGCCGGCGAGGGAGGCGCCGAGGGCGAACGCGATGAGCTTGACCCGGAAGCCGTTGATGCCCATGGCGAGTGCGGCGGTCTCGTCCTCGCGGATGGCGACCCAGGCGCGGCCGATGCGGGAGTTGCCGCTGCGGCGGAAGACCAGGACGACGACGGCCATGATCAGTAGCATCAGGAAGAAGTAGTTCGCGAAGCGGCCGATGGTGAACCCGGCGATGCTGTGCTCGGCGCCGAAGTCGAAGCCGAAGATGCTGAGGTTCGGGATCGAGGCGATGCCGTTGGAGCCGTTGGTGATGTCGGGTCCGGAGGTGCCGTCGGTGTTCATGACGGCGATGCGGAAGATCTCACCGAAGCCGAGGGTGACGATGGCGAGGTAGTCGCCGCGCAGCCGCAGGGTCGGGGCGCCGATGAGGACACCGAAGACCAGGGAGGCTCCGGCGCCGACGAGGACGGCGGCCCAGAAGGGGAAGTGGACGCCGAACGGCGAGGTCGGGGCGCCCGAGACGAGGGCGGCCGCGTAGGCGCCGACGCCGAGGAAGGCGACGTAGCCGAGGTCGAGGAGACCGGCGAGGCCGACGACGATGTTGAGGCCCAGGGCGACGGTGGCGAAGATCAGGATGTAGACGCCGAGGGTCGCGTACTGGTCGTCGGTCTGGGTGAAGGGGAAGAGCGCGGCGGCCGTGAAGGCGCCGGCGATGGTGAGGTTCTGGTGCTTGGCGGTGAGCTGGGTGGCCTGCTGCATGAGGCCGGACTTGTTGACCGCGGCGAAGCCGAGGCCGGCCGTGATGAGGAAGCCCATGAACAGCTCGTCGTACTCGGTGCCGACGCCGTAGGTGAAGACGCCGAGCGCCACGGCGAGGATGCCCGTGATGATCAGGATCTCGACGGCGGAGTTCATGGCGGGCAGGCGGCGGACGGAACCCTGGGTCGCGAAGGCGGCCTTGAACTGGGTCCAGCCGTTGCCGGCCTTGTGCTTGAACTGGTCCCAGCCGGTGTCCTCGGGGTCCACGGGGTGGACCTCGGCCCGCTGGAACGGGAGGGCGAGGGCGCCGAGGAGGGCGACCAGGCTGGTGACGGCGACGATCGCACCGCCGGGCTCCAGGTTGACGGGGCCGCCGAGCTCGATGCTGATGGCGCCGACCGTGAACCAGGTGATGGCGAAGGTGGCGAGCGCGGCGAGCTTGAGGGCCGCGTCGCCGCCGGCCGGGGTGAGCCAGCGGGTGCCCTTGACGCCGTAGGTGGAGAGGGCGAAGAGGACGGTGAGGAGGCTGGTGACGAGGACCTGGAGCTGGAGGCCGGCCGGGGAGCCGTAGTAGGTGAGGTCGCCGGGGAAGGCGTCGGTCCAGGTCCAGGCGAGGAAGCAGCCGGCGGCCGTGAGGGCGCCGCCGCCGAGGGTGAGGGCGCGGGCGAGGGGGGCGGGGATGAAGCCGATGAGGCCCGTCGCCCGGTTCGCGTCGGTCGCCGCGGGAACCGTCGAGTTCTCGGAGATGGTGGTCATGGTGCTCACGCCCTGTCCGCGACGCGCTCGCCCAGGAGGCCTTGCGGCCGGACGAGGAGTACGACGATGAGGAGTACGAAGGCCCAGACGTCGGCCCAGGACTGGCCGCCGAGCTGCTGCATGCCGGGGACGTGGCTGATGTACGCCGTGGCCAGGGTCTCGGTGACGCCCAGGACGATGCCGCCGATCATGGCTCCGTAGATGTTGCCGATGCCTCCGAGGACGGCGGCGGTGAAGGCCTTGAGTCCGAGGAGGAAGCCCATCTTGTAGTCGACGACGCCGTACTTGAGGCCGTAGGCGACGGCGCCGACGGCGGCCATCGCGGCGCCGAGGGCGAACGCGATCACGATGATGCGGTCGGTGTTGACGCCCATGAGCTTGGCGGTGTCCGGGTCCTGCGCGGTGGCCTGCATGCCGCGGCCGGTGCGGGTGCGCATGACGAAGAAGGCGAGGAAGGCCATGCAGATGGGGGCGGCGATGAGGAGGAAGACGTCGCCGGTCTGGATGGTGACCGGACCGAGCTCGATCGGGCCGCCGGGGATCTGCGGGAACGTCCGGGCGGACTTCGCCTCGGGGTACCAGATCCACACCGCGTACTGGAGGGCCAGGGAGAGGCCGATCGCGGTGATGAGGGGGGCGAGGCGGGGGCCTCCGCGCAGCGGGCGGTAGGCGAGGCGTTCGGCGCCGACGGCTATGGTCGTGGCGACGAGCACGGCGCCTATCAGCATGAGCGGGAGGGCGACCCAGATGCTGGTGCCCGCGGGCATCAGGAGCCAGACGGTCAGCGCCCCGAAGCCGCCGGTCATGAAGATCTCGCCGTGGGCGAAGTTGATGAGCTGGACGATGCCGTAGACCATCGTGTAGCCGACGGCGATCAGCCCGTACATGGATCCCAGTAGCAGGCCGTTGACCAGCTGCTGCGGCAGTTCGTTCACCGCATTGTCCTCCGAGACTTTCGACGGATGTGACACCGCGCGGGGTGCCTTGGTGCGGCCCCCCGCGCGATGTAGGTGGTGCTGGGTGGTGCTGGTGGTGCTGAGTGGGGTGCGGGATCAGCCGCCGAAGGTGTCGGACTTGACGGGGGCGTGCTTGCCGCCCTCGACCTTGTAGACGGTGAGCTGCTTGTTGGTGGTGTCACCGAACTCGTCGAAGGAGACCTTGCCGGTCACGCCGTCGAAGGAGACACCCTGGACGGCCTCGACGACCTTGGCGCGGGCGTCGTCCGGGAGCTTGCCGCTGTTGCCGTCGACGACCTTCTTGACGGCCTCGATGATGGCCCAGGTCGAGTCGTAGGCGTAGCCGCCGTAGGCCTCGTAGGCCTCCTTGTAGCCACCGGCCTTGTAGTTGGCCAGGAACTCCTTGGCGGAGTCGAGGGACTCGATCGGCGCGCCGACGGAGGTGGCGATGTCGCCCTCGGCGGCGGCGGCGCCGGCCAGCTTCACGTACTCGGCGCTGAAGAGCGCGTCACCGCCGACGACGACGACCTTGGCGCCGGCTTCCTTGATCTGCTTGGAGAGCGGGCCACCGGCGGGGTACTCGCCGCCGTAGTAGACGACGTCCGCGCCGGAGCTCTTGACCTGGGTCGCGATGGCGGAGAAGTCCTTGGTCTCCGGGTTGATGTGCTGGGTGCCGACGACCTTGCCGCCCAGCTTCTCGAACTCGCCCTTGAAGGTGCCCGCGAGGCCGGCGCCGTAGGTCTTCTTGTCGTCGATGATGAAGGCCTTGGTCTTCTTGGCCTCGTTGTAGACGTACTGCGCGGCGAAGGGGCCCTGGATGGCGTCCGTGGTCGCGGTGCGGAAGTACGACTTGTAGCCGCGCTTCTTGTCGCCGGTGGACCAGTTGGTGCCCTGGGTGAGCGCCGGGTTGGTGTTCGCCGGGGAGATCTGGGCGAGCTTCGCGTCGTCGAAGACCTTCTGCATCGACTCGGCGACCGAGGAGTTCAGCGGGCCGACGACGCCGAGGACGTCCTTGTCGGCGACGAGCTTGGTCGCGTTCTGCTGGCCGGCGGAGGGCTGGGCCTGGTCGTCCAGGGACTCGAGCTTGAAGGTCACGCCCTTGACGTAGGACTTCTTGTTGGCCGTCTGGACCGCGAGGTCGGCGGAGTTCTTGATGCCGAGGCCGAGGGCGGACAGCTCACCGGTGAGCGGGGCGTCGAGACCGATGGTGACGGTGACGTTGCCGCCGTCGCCGTTCCCCGAGCCGCCCTTGTCCTCTCCGCGGGAACCGCACGCGGTGAGGGTGAGCGCACCTGCGGTGACCGCGGTGGTGAGTATGAGCAACGAACGGTTTCGCACGAAGGGTCCTTTCCCTGGCGCGGCCCCCTCGGATGAGGCGGTGCCGTGAAGCTGCGGAGCGAGGGGTGCCGTTTGTCGAACGCCGGGCCGTACTGGGTTGGTACAGGGCCGTGCACTAGGACGCGCCCGGCGGCGCGGTGACTGGCCGTGACTCTAAGCGCAGGTGGGGAGGGTCGGGGAGCGCGGAGGTCAGGATGTGACTGTCTTGTTATGCCGAGGGGGGAACTGGGTGTGGAGGGCCGGGAGAAAAGGGGGCATAGGGGTGGGTAATGCAGTGTTCACATAGTGAGAACGCCCAGTTCCGCTAAGGGGCTTGAACGATTCTTGGTACTGACGGTCCGCTCAGCGGACTCTCCGGATATCGGACAGTGGCAGAAACCTCAGCGGACGAATCGGCCCTTCCGGACCGCCCGTGCGCCTTTGATTCGAAGATCACGCAGGGTGACGATCGACGAAGTGGGGGGTCGGGGCGAGGGCGGTCCGGAGGTCGAGGGTGGCCGGATTGGTATGCCTCGCCGCGGGTTACGGCAGGCGCACGAACGGCTTCAGGAAGTCACGCGCTCCGGGAGTGTCCAGCCGATAGGTCACATTGGTCGCGTAGCAGGGCGTGTCGCCGGTGATCGTCGTGGCGACCAGGGTCCGCCTGCCGTCGAGCGTCGCGAAGTTCGGGCCGCCGGAGTCGCCGTAGCAGGCGCCGCCGTTGCCCTGGGGCGCGGTCATGCCGAGACGCACCCAGGCGTCGTTGAGCGCCTCGAAGGTGACCGGGGCCTTCATCCGGACGCCGCCGCCGGGGTGGGTGTGGCCGCCGGGCCCCCGCTCGGCCTCCTCGGTGCCGTATCCCGCCACGGTGAAGGCGGTGGCGTCGAGGCCCCGCGGGCCGAGTGCGCCGAGGGCGCCGGCGCGGGGCAGGGTGGCCGGGGTGAACGACCAGCGGGCCTTCACGGCGGCGGCGGGGAGCTCGACCACCGAGATGTCGTGGGTGTCGGAGGCCGGGCCGGGGTAGGCGGGGTGGCTGTGGGCCACGCCCTCGACGGCGACGGCGCGGGCGACGGCCGCCGGGTCGCCGGGGTGCTCGGCGGCGGCGCGGTCCAGGCCGCTCTGGACGTCCTGGTCGAGCGAGACGTGGAAGCGGACGTTCGCCGGCCAGTCGGTCGTGCAGTGCGCGGCCGTGAGGAAGGTGTCCGCGTCGACCATGGTGCCGGAGCAGACCCAGTCGACCCGGTCCGGGGTCGTCGGGTCGTCGTCGTCGTCCCAGGTCGCGACCAGGGCGCCCACCTCGGTGCGCTCGGGGGCGGGGGTCGCGTTGTACGAGTTGATCGCCGAGGCCGGGAGCGCGGTGGCGAGTACGGCGGCACAGACGGCGGCGGTGACGGTGGTCAGCGCGTAGGTGGTGCGGACGGCGGTCACGAAGAACCCCTCGGTGTGTGAGTGGATCAGGTGTTCTCCTGCGGGGGAGGTTCGCCAGTGAAGCGGTTGTGGCCCTGTGGGGCAAGAGGGTCCGGAGAAACGGGAGTTGATACGCGAACGGCGCGGTGCGGGACGGTGGTCCGTCCCGCACCGCGCCGTTCGCGCGCGCTCAGGCCGTGGGGAGGTTCCCGGCGTCCTTGGGGTCGACGTCGCGGAGGAGGCAGGTGAGGCGCGCGGAGCAGACCCGCTTGCCCTGCTCGTCGCTGATCACGATCTCGTACGTGGCGGTGGACCGGCCGCGGTGCACGGGCGTCGCCACACCGGTGACGAGACCGCTGCGGACACCGCGGTGGTGGGTGCAGTTGAGGTCCACGCCGACGGCGATCTTCGTGACGCCGCCGTGCAGCATCGAGCCGATGGAGCCGATGGTCTCGGCGAGCACGGCCGAGGCGCCGCCGTGCAGGAGGCCGTACGGCTGGGTGTTGCCCTCGACCGGCATCGTGGCGACGACACGCTCGGCCGAGGCCTCCAGGACCTGGATGCTCATCCGGTTGCCGAGGTGGCCGGCCGAGAAGAGCGCGGGCAGGTCGACGCCGAGCGTCGCGTACTCGTCGATGACCTCCTGCGGGAACTTCACGTGCTGCTGTTCACCCATGGCCCGGCTCCGTTCGTCTTCGTACGGCATCGCGTGAATGACCTGACGGTCAGCCTGAGCAAACGCTTAGGCGGAAGGTGATTGTTCCAGACGGACGACGACGGACTTGCTGGCGGGGGTGTTGCTGACGTCGGCGGTCGACTCCAGCGGCACCAGGACGTTCGTCTCCGGGTAGTACGCGGCCGCGCAGCCCCGGGACGTCGGGTAGTGCACGACCCGGAAGCCGGGGGCCCGCCGCTCGCTGCCGTCGGTCCACTCGCTCACCAGGTCCGTGTAGTCCCCGTCGGCGAGGCCGAGGGCCGCCGCGTCCTCGGGGTGGACCAGGACGACCCGGCGCCCGTTCCTGATGCCCCGGTAGCGGTCGTCGAGCCCGTAGATCGTGGTGTTGTACTGGTCGTGCGAGCGGAGCGTCTGCAGCAGCAGCCGGCCCTCGGGCACGCGCGGGTACTCGACGGGCGCGGCCGTGAAGTTGGCCTTGCCGGTCTTCGTCGGGAAGCGGCGCTCGTCGCGCGGGCCGTGGGGCAGGCGGAAGCCGCCGGCGTTCGCCGCGAGGCGCGCGTTGAAGTCCTCGAAACCGGGCACCACGCGCGCGATCCGGTCGCGGATCGTGGCGTAGTCCGCCTCGAACTCCTCCCAGGGCGTGGCCGATTCCGTGCCGAGGACGGCCCGCGCCATCCGCGCCACGATCGCCGGCTCGGAGAGCAGGTGCGGGCTCGCGGGCGGCAGGTTGCCCCGGGAGGCGTGCACGAGGCTCATCGAGTCCTCGACGGTGACGATCTGCCGACCGCTCTTCTGGACGTCCTTGTCGGTGCGGCCGAGGGTGGGCAGGATCAGCGCGCGCGTGCCGGTGACTGCGTGCGAGCGGTTGAGCTTCGTCGACACGTGGACGGTCAGGCGCGCGTTGCGCATCGCCGCCTCGGTGACCTCCGTGTCGGGCGTCGCGCCGACGAAGTTGCCGCCCATCGCGAAGAACACCTTCGCGTCGCCGTCGCGGAGCGCCTGGATCGAGCGGACCACGTCGTAGCCGTGGTGGCGGGGCGAGACGATCCCGAACTCCTTGTCCAGGGCGTCGAGGAAGGCGGGCGCGGGGCGCTCGAAGATGCCCATCGTGCGGTCGCCCTGCACGTTCGAATGGCCGCGCACCGGGCAGACCCCGGCGCCCGGGCGGCCGATGTTGCCGCGGAGCAGGAGGAAGTTGACCACCTCGCGGATGGTCGGCACGGAGTGCTTGTGCTGGGTGAGGCCCATCGCCCAGCAGACGATGGTCCGCTTCGAGGCGAGGACCATCGCGAGGGCCCGCTCGATCTCGGAGCGGTCGAGCCCGGTCGCCGCGAGCGTCTCGTCCCAGTCGGCGGCCCTCGCCGCCTCGGCGAACTCCTCGTACCCGTGCGTGTGCTCCCGTACGAACGCCTCGTCGACCGCCCCGGGCGTCTCCAGGACCAGCTTGTTGAGGAGCCGGAAGAGGGCCTGGTCGCCGCCGATGCGGATCTGCAGGAAGAGGTCGGTGAGCGCGGCGCCCTTGAGCATGCCCTGCGGGGTCTGCGGGTTCTTGAACCGCTCCAGACCGGCCTCGGGCAGCGGGTTCACGGAGATGATCCGGGCGCCGGCGGCCTTCGCCTTCTCCAGGGCGGAGAGCATGCGCGGGTGGTTCGTGCCCGGGTTCTGTCCGGCGACGACGATCAGGTCGGCGCGGTGCAGGTCCTCCAGGGAGACGCTGCCCTTGCCGATGCCGATCGTCTCGTTGAGCGCCGAACCCGAGGACTCGTGGCACATGTTGGAGCAGTCCGGAAGGTTGTTCGTGCCGAACTCGCGGGCGAAGAGCTGGAGGAGGAACGCGGCCTCGTTGCTGGTCCGGCCCGACGTGTAGAACAACGCCTCGTCGGGGGAGGCCAGGGCGCGCAGCTCCTCGGCGATGATCGCGAAGGCCCGCTCCCAGGACACCGGCTCGTACCGGTCGCCGCCCTCGGGCAGCAGCATCGGCTCGGTGATGCGGCCCTGCTGGCCGAGCCAGTAGCCGCTGCGGGTCGCGAGGTCCGCGAGCGGGTGCGCGGCGAAGAACGCGGGGGTCACGCGGCGGAGCGTGGCCTCCTCGGCGACCGCCTTGGCGCCGTTCTCGCAGAACTCCGCGACGTGCCGCTTGTCCTCCTCCGGCCAGGCGCAGCCGGGGCAGTCGAAGCCGTCCTTCTGGTTGACCTTGAGGAGGGTGCGGGCGGTGCGCAGCGTGCCCATCTGCTCGTGCGCCATCCGCAGGGTGTGCCCGATGGCGGGCAGGCCGGCCGCGGCGTGCTGCGGCGGGGTGACCTGCGGGGCGTCCTGGACCGGATCCCCGGCAGGCGGCTTGCTGACCATCGCGCTCTCCCTTGAGCGGTAGACCTGTGGCGTACGTCTCCGATCCTGTCACGCGGCACCGACAACGCGGCAGCCCGGCCGGTGTGGACGGGATTGTCAGTGGTACGTGGCAGGATCGTCGTGTGGCCGAGACAGCATCGAAGAACCCCGCAGACACCCGCCCCCGCCTGCTCCTCATGGACGGGCACTCCCTCGCGTACCGGGCGTTCTTCGCGCTGCCCGCGGAGAACTTCACCACCGCGACCGGGCAGCCGACGAACGCGATCTACGGTTTCGCCTCGATGCTGGCGAACACGCTCCGCGACGAGGCCCCCACGCACTTCGCGGTCGCGTTCGACGTGTCCCGCAAGACCTGGCGGTCCGACGAGTTCCCCGAGTACAAGGCGAACCGTTCGAAGACCCCCGACGAGTTCAAGGGGCAGGTCGAGCTGATCGGCGAGCTCCTCGACGCGATGCACGCGCCGCGGTTCGCGGTCGACGGCTTCGAGGCCGACGACGTCATCGCGACCCTCGCGACCCAGGCCGAGGCCGAGGGCTTCGAGGTCCTGATCGTCACGGGCGACCGCGACTCCTTCCAGCTGGTCACCGACCGCACCACCGTGCTCTACCCGACCAAGGGCGTCTCCGAGCTGACCCGCTTCACGCCGGAGAAGGTCCAGGAGAAGTACGGCCTGAGCCCCTCCCAGTACCCCGACTTCGCGGCCCTGCGCGGCGACCCGTCCGACAACCTCCCTGGCATCCCCGGAGTCGGCGAGAAGACCGCCGCCAAGTGGATCACCCAGTTCGGCTCCTTCGCCGAGCTGGTCGAGCGCGCCGACGAGGTCAAGGGCAAGGCCGGGCAGAACTTCCGCGACCACCTGGAGTCGGTCAAGCTCAACCGCCGCCTGACCGAGATGGTCCGGGACGTCGAGCTGCCGAAGACGGTGGCGGACCTCGCCCGCGAGCCGTACGACCGCGGGGCCGTCGCGCTCGTCCTGGACACCCTGGAGATCCGCAACCCCTCCCTGCGCGAGCGTCTCCTCGCCGTCGACCCGGGCTCCGCCGAGGACGCCGCCCCGGCGCCCGCCGCGGGCGTCGAGCTCGACGGCAGCGTCCTGGGCGCCGGCGAGCTCGCCCCCTGGCTCGCCGAGCACGGCACCGAGCCCCTCGGCGTCGCCACCGTCGACAGCTGGGGCCTCGGCACGGGCAACGTCAGCGAGGTGGCCCTCGCCGCCGCCGGCGGAGCCGCCGCCTGGTTCGACCCGAGCACGCTCGACGCCGCCGACGAGCAGGCGTGGGCCGCGTGGATCGCCGACCCGGACCGCCCCAAGGTCATGCACAACGCCAAGGGCGCCATGCGGGTCTTCCCCGAGCACGGCTGGACCGTCGCGGGCGTCACCATGGACACCGCCCTCGCCGCGTACCTGGTGAAGCCCGGCCGCCGCTCCTTCGCGCTCGACGCGCTCTCCGTCGAGTACCTGGGCCGCGAGCTCGCCCCCGCGGCCGCCGCGGACGGGCAGCTCGCCTTCGGCGCCGACGACACGGCCGAGGCCGAGGCCCTCATGACCCAGGCGCGGGCCGTCCTCGACCTCGGCACCGCCTTCGACGAGCGGCTCGGCGAGGTCGGCGCCCGCGACCTCCTCCACGACGTCGAACTCCCCACCTCCGTCCTCCTCGCCCGCCTGGAGCGGCACGGCATCGCCGCCGACCGCGACCACCTGGAGGCCATGGAGCAGCAGTTCGCGGGGGCCGTGCAGCAGGCCGTGAAGGAGGCGCACGCCTCCGTCGGCCACGAGTTCAACCTCGGCTCGCCCAAGCAGCTCCAGGAGGTCTTCTTCGGCGAGCTCAACCTCCCGAAGACGAAGAAGACCAAGACCGGGTACACGACGGACGCGGACGCGCTCGCCTGGCTGGCCGGCCAGACCGAGCACGAGCTCCCCGTGATCATGCTCCGCCACCGGGAGCAGGCGCGCCTGCGCTCCACCGTCGAGGGCCTGATCAAGACGATCGCGGCCGACGGCCGCATCCACACCACCTTCAGCCAGACGGTCGCCGCGACCGGCCGCCTCTCCTCCACCGAGCCCAACCTGCAGAACGTGCCGGTGCGGACGGACGAGGGCCGGGCCATCCGGCACGGCTTCGTCGTCGGCGAGGGCTTCGAGGCCCTCATGACCGCCGACTACAGCCAGATCGAGCTGCGGGTCATGGCCCACCTCTCCGAGGACGAGGGCCTCATCGAGGCCTTCGCCTCCGGCGAGGACCTCCACACCACGGTCGCCTCGCAGGTCTTCGGCGTCGAGCGGTCCGCCGTCGACGCCGAGATGCGCCGCAAGATCAAGGCCATGTCGTACGGCCTGGCCTACGGCCTCTCCGCCTTCGGCCTCGCGCAGCAGCTGAACATCGACCCGGGCGAGGCCCGCGGCCTGATGGACACCTACTTCGAGCGGTTCGGCGGCGTCCGGGACTACCTGCGCCGGGTCGTCGACGAGGCCCGCGCCACGGGATACACGGAGACGATGCTCGGCCGTCGCCGCTACCTGCCCGACCTCAACAGCGACAACCGGCAGCGCCGCGAGGCCGCCGAGCGGATGGCGCTCAACGCGCCGATCCAGGGCACGGCCGCCGACATCGTCAAGGTCGCCATGCTGAACGTCGACCGCGCGCTCACCGAGGCGGGCCTCGCCTCCCGGATGCTCCTCCAGGTCCACGACGAAATCGTGCTGGAACTGGCCCCCGGCGAGCGCGACCGCGTCGAGTCCCTGGTCCGCACCCAGATGTCCGCGGCGGCCGACCTCCGCGCCCCCCTGGACGTCTCGGTGGGCGTGGGCACCGACTGGGACTCGGCCGCCCACTGACCCGCCCGCTCCCAGGCGGGGGCCCGCACCCCCGCCTGCGGGTGCCGGCCCCCGCCCTGACGGGTCCGCCGCCCACCTCCGTGTGGGCATGCGTCCCGCCGGGGCCGGGGCCCCCTGCTCGAAGAGCTTGGGGGCGGGTGGGCACACGGGACGGCGCCCCCTGCCGGGCCCAGGCTTCCGCGCCTGGACCCGCACCCCGTGGGCCGGTGCCCCTTCCCCGTACCGCTTCGCAGCGCTGTGCGCCAGGTGGACCAGTAGCAGGCGCGCCCCGCGCCCCCCGCTCCCGAGACTGGGGAGCATGATCACGAGCCGCCGCTCCCACCTGCGCGCCTGGATCCTCCTCGGCGCGCTCCTCAGCGCATCCGCCACCACCGGCCCCGCCGAGGCACACGGGCCGCACGGGCCGCACGGGCCGGAGGGGTCGCAGAGGGCCGCGCCCCTCTGCACCTCCACCCGCTATCCCACCCTCGCCGCCCGCCTCTCCCAGGACATCACCGCCGCCCTCAAGGGCCGCACCGGCACCGTCTCCGTCTCCGTCCACGACCCCAGGCGCGGCCTGCGCTGCCGCCTCGGCGACATCCGCCTGTACGACTCCGCCAGCATCGCGAAGGTCCTGATCATGGAGGCGGTCCTCGGCCGCGCCGAGGAGCTCGGCCGGGAGCCGACCCGCCTGGAGGCCCAGCGGATGAAGGCGATGATCACCCGCTCCGACAACACCGCCGCCACCGACCTCTGGCTCGGCCTCTCCCGCGCCCGCCTGAACCGGGTGCTCCGCGAGGCCGGCGCCGCGGACACCGTCCTCGGCCACGACCGCTACTGGGGCCTCACCCGCACCACCGCCCGCGACCAGCTCGCGCTGCTCGCCGCCGTCGAACGCCGTCCCGCCGCACTGGCCCTGATGGGCCAGGTCGTCAGCAGCCAGGCCTGGGGCGTCACGGCCGGCGCCCCCCGTACGGTCAAGGTGCACCTCAAGAACGGCTGGCTGCCCCGCGCCACCCACGAGTGGCGCGTCCACAGCGTCGGCATCGTGCGGAACACCGCCACGGCGACCGCCGCCGCGGGCGCGACGGTCGACTACCGGCTCGCCCTCCTGAGCCACGACGTCCCGACCATGAAGTACGGGGTCCGCACCCTGGAGGGCGTCGCCGTCGTCGTGCACCGCGCCCTCTCCGGCGGCACGGCGGCCCGCGGCTTCACCCCGGAGGACGGGATCAGCGGGACCCCGGACGGGAGCGTTCCGTCGAGTGCTCCGGGACCTCGCCCGCAGGACCCTCCGCCGCCGGAGCGGGCCGCCGCCCTCCCAGGAGCCGTGCCCCCGTCCCGTACAGCACGAGCCCGACGGCGAGCCCCGCGCCGGCCCCGAAGCAGGCCGTCGGAATGACGTCGAGGGGCGTCTCGATCCGGTCCCATCCCCAGTACGCGGCCCAGCGCAGCACCCGGTGGGCGGCACCGGCGAGGACGCACCCGCCGATCAGCCCGACCGCCAGCAGCCGCCCGCGCCGCGCCGGTACGGGCACGTCCGAGGGCAGCTCGACGCCCGGCCCGGCCGAGCGCAGCGCGCGCAGCGTGAACCAGCAGAGGAGGGTCAGGGCGAGCGCGGAGCTCCCGTACTGCGCGTACAGGTAGACGGGGAACCCGGCCATCATCTCGCCGAGGAAGGGGAGCAGCCGGGTGCCCCAGCGGTCGAGGTGGGTGAAGGAGTCCCACACGACGTGGGTCGTCGAACCGACGACCGCGGAGAGGAAGAACCAGCCGACGAGCGCCGCCGCCTGCCGGTCCCGCCAGGGACGGCCCCGCGCGAACCCGTACACCGGCCCGCGCCACCGGGAGGGCAGCAGCGCGGCGAGCGGCTCCCGGACGACCAGCCACAGGCCCACGAGCGCCGCGGTGATCAGCACGTCGACCGTGACGATGCCGACGGGGGAGTGGGTGACGTCGCCGAGGACCATCGCCCCGGGCACCGCCGTGGCCGCGAAGTAGGTCATGTCGGGCGCGAAGGAACCGGCGACGAGCGCGCAGGCGACGAGCGGACCGCGCGCGGTCCCGTCACGGCGCAGCCCGGGCAGGACGGCGGCGGCGTGGCTGAGCGTGAACGGCACGAGAGGCACTCCTCGTTCTGGTGCGGTGTCGGCCGGTACGGGGGTGCGGCCGCAGTGCAAGAGAGGCGCGACCTGCCGTCCGGTTCCCCGCCCCGGGCGCGAAAACCCCGCGACCAGGGAAGCGAGTGGTGACGAAAGCGTGAAACACGGTCAGACGCCAGTGCCTGCCGGACCGTGATTGGCATAAAGTCGCCGAAGGTCACACGCGGGGAGCGTGGGCCGGAATCGATGGGGAGGGGACCACAGGTATGGCAGCGCAATTCGGCCGTCGACTGCGCAGAGGAGCCACCAGCGGTGCGGTCGTGGCCGCGGCGGTCGCCGCGCTCGCCGCCTCGCAGGCCCCGGAAACGGTTCAGCCGACCGCCGAGAACACCGGCGGCGACCGGACCGTCGGCGCCGGGGGCACCGCGACGCCGCAGGGCGACGCGTCCGCCTCGGGCGACTCCTCGTACTACACGGACCTGCCGCCGCTGATCAGCCCCAACAAGCCGGGTGCGCCCACCCAGCTGCCGGTGATCACCGGCCCGGCCGAGGCCGGCATACCCGCGTCCGTCTTCGCCGCCTACCAGCGTGCCGAGCTCTCCATACGCTCGACCGACCCCGGCTGCAACCTTCCGTGGCAGCTGCTCGCCGGCATCGGCAAGGTCGAGTCCGGCCAGGCGCGCGGCGGCCGGGTCGACGCCAACGGCACCACCTTCACGCCGATCCTCGGCCCCGCGCTGAACGGCAAGGGCTTCGCCCTCATCAAGGACACCGACCAGGGCGCCTACGACGGCGACGCCGTCCTCGACCGCGCCGTCGGCCCGATGCAGTTCATCCCGTCGACCTGGGCGACCTGGGGTCAGGACGCCAACGGCGACGGCAAGAAGGACCCGAACAACATCTACGACGCGGCGCAGGCCGCCGGTCTCTACCTCTGCCACAACGAGCGGAACCTCGCCCTCAAGGCCGATCTCGACCGCGCGATCCTCAGCTACAACCGCTCGACGGAGTACCTGAACACGGTCCTCTCCTGGTTCGAGTACTACCAGCGCGGCACCCACCAGATCCCGGACGGCACCGGGATCCTGCCGGTCGACCGCAGCGACCGGCGTCAGCGCCCGGCGGACTTCCCGCCGTTCTCGCCCACCCCGGCGAACCCCGCCCCGACGACCCCGGTGGGGAAGACGCCCGCACCGACGAAGCCCGAGCCGAACCCGGGCACACCGAAGCCGCGGCCGTCCGGGACGACCCAGCCGCCGAAGGTCACGCCGACGCCGACGCCGACGAAGCCGACGGCTCCGCCGACCACGTCCCCCAGCAAGCCCCCGAAGCCGACCCCGACCCCGACCCCGACCCCGACCCCGACGCCGACTCCCACGCCGACCCCGACGCCGACCCCGACGGTCCCGGCGGCCGACAAGGTCGCCCGTCTCTCGGTCGTGGCCACCGGACCGCTGACGGCCGCCACCGGGAACGCCTTCGCCAAGTCGCCCGCCGTCGCGGCGCTCGACTCCTCGGGCACGGCGGTCACCGGCGTGAGCGTCCGCTTCGAGATCGTCGGCACCACGGACACCCGCTTCACGGGCGGCGCGACCACGGCGACCGTCACCACCGGCTCGGCCGGCATCGCCGCCGCGCCCGCCCTCAAGGCGGGCGAGCAGACCGGCTCGTTCACGGTCCGGGCCACCGTCGTGGGCCGCACCCTGGACGCCGCCGTGTTCACCGGCACGGTCACCGCCCGCGAGGCCGACACCCTCGCCCGCGTCGGCTCCGGGGCGCTCGTCGCCACCACCGGCACCGGCTTCACCCAGTCCGTGACCGTGAAGGCCACCGACGGGGGCGCCCTCGCCGCCGGCGTCACCGTCACCGGTGTCATCGTGAACTCGACGACGGATCCCCAGCAGAGCACCGAGGGCCCGTCCTTCAAGAGCACCGCGGGGACGCCCGTGCGGACCAGGTCCTTCACGACCGGCGCCGACGGCCAGATCACCCTGGGCTCCGGCGAGCTCCTCGCCGGGGGTACGGCGGGCACGTACTACCTCCGGCTGACCGCGCCCGGCGGCGGCGTCCTCCACGTCGAGCTCACGGTCGAGGCCGCGCCCACGACCGAGCCCTCGACCCCGGCGCCGGCGCCCTCCGAGACGGACTCGGCCGATCCCTCGCCGTCCTCCTCCCCTTCGTCCTCGCCCTCTCCCTCGAACTGACCCGGGGCCCGACCCAGGGGCCCGATCCGGGGTCCAACCCGCGCCGCCTTCCGCCCGCATCGGGCGGGAGGCGGCGTTCGGCGTTACCCGGGTGAAACGTGTTCTCATCTCGCGGCCGCGTTGCTACGGTGCCCCAGCCCTGACGCCCTATCAGATCGAGCACCGGGAGGCCGACCATGCGCGCCCTCGTCGCCGTCGCCATCGGACTCGCCCCAGTCCTCCTCTTCGTCCTCCTCGTCTCCGTGGTCGATCTGCCACCCGACGGCCCCACCTCGCCCAAGCCCCTGCTGACCGCCGACCCCGGCCCCAAGAAGTAAGGGGGCGACCGTGCGCCGCCGAGCCAGCCTGGTCCTCCTCGCCCTCGCCGTCTTCTGCGCGGCGATGGCACCCACCCTGCGGTGGTACGCCTTCCCCCGCCTCGCGAAGATCCCGCCGAACCAGTACCAGGAGACCGTCCTGGAGGCCCGGCCCGCGACCCTCCTCAACTACGGCACCCTCAAGTCCGAGAAGGTCGAGAAGATCACGATCATCCAGACCCTCAAGGGCGACGTCGAGGCCTCGAAGCGGATCGAACGCGACGCCGGACGGGACGTCGTGGTCTGGGACGCCCTCGCCTACGTCACCGGCCCCGACGGCAAGATGGTCTCCAAGATCCCCGAGCGGTACATCTTCGACGCCCACACCCAGGACCCCGTCCACGCCACCGGCGAGTCGGTCGACGGCGACCCGGTCCGCCGCGAGGGCATCGAGTTCAAGTGGCCCTTCCTCACCGAGAAGCGCGACTACCAGTACTTCGACGCCCAGACCCGCACCTCCGCCCCCATCCACTACAAGGGCACGCGGAACTTCCGCGGGCTGGAGGTCTACTACTTCGAGCAGACCGTCCCGTGGACCAAGGTCCCCATGCCCAAGGCCATGCCGATCGAGGGCATCACCCCGGACGTCATCGCCGGCATGGGCCTCACTCGCTGGTACACGACCAAGCGCTCGTTCTGGGTCGAGCCCGTCACCGGCGCCCCCGTCAACGGCGAGGAGATCCACAAGGAGGAGCTCCGCAACGCCAAGGCGCTGACGGGCGGCCCCGACTCCCTCACCGTCTTCGAAGGCCACGTGAAGATGCGGGCCGACTACGTCGACAGCATCGTCACGATGGTCAAGTCCAACCGTCTGACGGTCATGATGCTCATCTCCTACGCGCCCTGGACCCTCACCCTCCTCGCCCTCGCCCTCCTCGCCCTCGCCTGCTGGCTCGAGGCCCGCTCCCGCCGCCCCGGGGACCCGGACGACCCGGAGGCGGCACCGGACCCGCGGGAACCCGTCACCGCTCCCGTCTGAGCCGCGCGCTCGTGTGCCGGGTCGGCTCCGCCACCGAGGGGTCCTCCGGCCACGGGTGCTTCGGATACCGCCCGCGCAGATCCGCCCGCACTGCGCGGTAGCCTTCCCGCCAGAACGAGGCCAGGTCGGCGGTGACGGCCGCCGGCCGCCCGGCGGGGGAGAGGAGATGGACCAGGACCGGGACCCCCGCCACCCGGGGCGTCTCGGCCAGGCCGAACATCTCCTGGAGCTTCACCGCGAGGACCGGCCGCCCCTCGCCGTACCCCACCCTGATCCGCGACCCGCTCGGCACCTCGATCCGCTCCGGCGCGAGCTCGTCGAGCCGACCCGCCTCGCCCGACGCCCAGGGCAGCAGCCGCCGCAGCGCCTCACCGGCGTCGATCCGCCCCAGATCGGCCCGCCGCGCCGCCCGCGACAGCTCCGGTTCGAGCCACTCCTCGGCCCGCTCCAGCAGCGCCGCGTCCGCCACGTCCGGCCAGGGCTCCCCCAGCCGGGAGTGGAGGAAGGCGAGCCGCTCGCGCAGCTCCGAGGCCTCCCGCGTCCACCGCAGCAGCCCGAGCCCCTCGCGCCGCAGCCCGTCGAGGAGGGCCTCCCGCACGAGCGCGGGCTCGGCGCCCGAGCCCAGCGGCCGTACCGTCAGCTCGACGGCCCCCAGCCGGTCCACCGAGCGCGCGACCACGTCCCCGTCCTCCCAGCGGACCTCCTCGCCGGTCGACCGCAGACGCCCCGCCGCCCGGCACGCCGTCGCCTCGTCCACCACGGCCGCCAGCCGCACCCGGGCCGTGGCGTCCCGGGCCGTCCGGTCGGCCACCGCGACGGCCAGCCACGGCGCGGAACGCACACCCGACCCGTCGGCCAGCCGGGCACCGCTTCCCGACACCATCAGGTAGCCGCCCTGCTCCCGTGCCCTGGCCACCCGTTCGGGAAAGGCCAGTGCGGTCACCAGACCCGCCACGGCGTCCTCGCCGCCCGCCGGCGGCTCCGTCCGCGCCGCCGCGGGTCCGGCCGCCTCGCCGGCCGAGCGCTCCAGACGCCGGACCTCAGCCTTCCAGCGCGTCCCGTAGCCGTCGGCGCCCCGGCGGGCCGACCGCCAGGCCGCCGCCAGATCGTCCCCGTACTCCCGCGGCGGCTCCTCGCTGAGCAGCGCGACCACCTCGGCCGCCCGTCGCACGCCGACCTCGGCGGCACCGTCGAGCAGCGCCCGCCCCAGCCGGGGATGGAGCCCGAGCCGGGCCAGCCGCCCACCGCGCTCGGTGGCGCGGCCGTCCACGTCCACGGCGCCGACCGCCGCGAGTACGGAGCGGGCCGCCGCCATCGCCCCGGCCGGCGGGGCGTCGAGCAGCGCGAGTCCCTCCGCCGTCGGATCGCCCCAGCAGGCGACCCGCAGTGCGAAGTCCGCGAGGTCGGCGATCCGGATCTCGGGAGCGGGGAACCTCGCCCGCGACCCGTCCTCGGCCTCCGCCCAGCACCGGTAGACCGTCCCGAACGCCTCGCGCATCGAGCGCCCCGCCCGCTGCGCGACCGCCGCGGCCGACACCGGCACCGTCGCCAGCGAACCGAGCCCCCGCGCGTGGTCCATCCGCGGCTCCCGGGCCAGCCCCGAGTCCACGACGATCCGGACCCCCGGGACCGTCAGGCTCGACTCGGCCACGGAGGTCGAGAGGATCACCCGGCGCCGCCCGCCCGGTCCGGCACCCCGCAGCACGGTGTCCTGCACCGCCGCGGGCGCCCTGCCGTGCAGCTGCAGCACCTCCGCGTCCATGCCGGCGAGCAGCCCCGCCACCCGCGCGATCTCGCCCGTGCCGGGAAGGAAGCAGAGGACGTCGCCCTCGTGCCGCTCGGCCGCCAGCCGGACCGTCGCCGCCACGTGGCGCAGCAGCGCCGGATCCACCCAGGTCCCGTGCGCCGGCCTGACCCCGGCGGGCGGCGGCGCGAACACCGTCGCGTACCCGTGCCCCTCGCCCTCGCTCCGCACGACCGGTGCCGGCCCGGTGCCCTCCCCGGCCGTGAGCAGCCGCGCCCACGCCTCCGCGTCGCTCGTCGCCGAGGCCGCGATCAGCCCCAGCTCCGGCCGCAGGGCCGCCCGGACGTCCACCAGGAACGCGAGGGCGGTGTCGGCGTCGAGATGCCGCTCATGGCACTCGTCGAGCAGGACGACGTCCACGCCCGCCAGCTCCTGGTCCCGCTGGAGCCGCTGGAGGAGGATGCCGGTCGTCACCACCTCGACGCGGGTCGCTGGACCGGTCCGCCGTTCCCCGCGCACGGAGAAGCCGACGGCCCCGCCGACCTCCTCGCCCAGCAGCCAGGCCATGCGCCGGGCCGCCGCCCGCACCGCCATCCGGCGCGGCTCGGCCACCAGCACCCGGCGCTCCGGCCCGTCCCCCACGAGCCCCGCGAGAGCCAGCGGCACCAGCGTCGTCTTGCCGGTGCCGGGCGGCGCGTGCAGCACCGCCGTGCCGCGCTCCGCGAGCGCGGTCAGCAGCTCGGGGACGGCATGGCGGACGGGGAGCAGGTCGAGTGCGTCGTATCGGATCACGCACTCAGTCTCGTACGGGAGGGAAAGGGGCGAAGACCGTTGTCCACAGCCCCGACCCACTTGTACGACTTACGCGACTCGCGGTCTTGTGCGACGGACCGTCTTGTGCGGCTGACGGTCTTGTGTGGCTAACCGTCGCGCTCGCACACGAAGATCGCCGTGCCCGGGATCAGGTTCCCCCGCAGCGGGGACCAGCCGCCCCACTCCTGGCTGTTCCAGGCCGGCCACTCCGGCTCGACCAGGTCCACGAGCCGGAAGCCCCCGGCCACCACGTCACGCACCCGGTCCCCGATGGTCCGGTGGTGCTCGACGTACACGGCGCGACCCCGCTCGTCCTGTTCCACGTACGGAGTCCGGTCGAAGTACGAGGCCGCCACCGACAGGCCCTCGGGGCCCGGCTCGTCCGGGAACGCCCAGCGGATCGGGTGCGTCACCGAGAAGACCCAGCGCCCGCCGGGCCTCAGCACCCGGCGCACCTCGCGGAAGACCCGTACCGGATCGGCGACGAACGGCACCGCGCCGTACGCCGAGCAGGCCAGGTCGAAGGAGCCGTCCCGGAAGGGGAGCACCCCCGCGTCCGCCTCGACCAGCGGCACGTCCCCGCCGATCCGCAGGGCGTGCTGGAGCTGCCGGTGAGAGAGGTCGAGGGCCACGGGCCGGGCGCCGCGCGCCGCGAGCCACCGCGAGCACTGCGCCGCACCCGCGCCGATTTCCAGGACGGACAGGCCCTTCAGCGCGTCCGCGGGGCCGAGGAGCTCCGCCTCCTCCTCGTCGAGGCCCTCGGGGCCCCACACGAAGCGGTCGTCGCCGAGGAAGGCGCCGTGCTCGCTCTGGTACTCGTCCGCGTTCCGGTCCCACCAGCCCCTGCTGGCCCGGCTGCTCTCCGTCTCCCCGGCGTCACGCCGGGTGGCCTCGGCCTCGTCCTCGGCCGAGTCGTGCCGGTCGTCGTGCTCGTACTCTTGGTTCATCTCGCCCGCCGATGTAGTTTGCGCTCAGTGCCACCGTGCGGCCGGCCTCACCGATGAGGTGGAGTGCGGCTCGAACGGCACGAATTTGCGCCGGGTTTGAGCGGTTCTGTCCCGGGTGTGCGCTTCGCGCATTGACCCTGTCCGGCTGCCCCCGTATGCTAAAGGTTGCGCTGCGGGCCTGCGCGCCTCAGACGGAGCAGGCCGCGCTCGTACCTGTTGTATGTCCCCTCGGTTTACGAGGCACCTCCCGTTCGCGGGAAGGGGCTTCATTGGCTGTCCGGCTTCTTGGTGCGATACGGGCTCTCGGCGTAGCAGTACCTACGACTTTCTGTCCGTAACCGGAGCCCTTTCCCACATGACGAGCAGCACCGAGACCACCGCCACCAGCACCACCCCGCAGGTTGCGGTCAACGACATCGGTAACGAGGAAGCCTTCCTCGCCGCGATCGACGAGACGATCAAGTACTTCAACGACGGCGACATCGTCGACGGCGTCATCGTGAAGGTCGACCGGGACGAGGTCCTGCTCGACATCGGTTACAAGACCGAAGGTGTCATCCCGAGCCGCGAGCTCTCGATCAAGCACGACGTCGACCCGAACGAGGTCGTGAAGGTCGGCGACGAGATCGAGGCCCTGGTTCTCCAGAAGGAGGACAAGGAAGGCCGCCTGATCCTCTCGAAGAAGCGTGCCCAGTACGAGCGCGCCTGGGGCACCATCGAGAAGATCAAGGAAGAGGACGGCATCGTCACCGGTACCGTCATCGAGGTCGTCAAGGGTGGTCTCATCCTCGACATCGGCCTCCGCGGCTTCCTCCCGGCCTCTCTCGTCGAGATGCGCCGCGTCCGCGACCTCCAGCCCTACGTGGGCAAGGAGCTCGAGGCGAAGATCATCGAGCTGGACAAGAACCGCAACAACGTGGTCCTGTCCCGCCGTGCCTGGCTCGAGCAGACCCAGTCCGAGGTCCGCCAGACGTTCCTCACGACCCTCCAGAAGGGTCAGGTCCGCTCCGGCGTCGTGTCCTCGATCGTCAACTTCGGTGCCTTCGTGGACCTGGGTGGCGTCGACGGCCTCGTGCACGTCTCCGAGCTGTCCTGGAAGCACATCGACCACCCGTCCGAGGTTGTCGAGGTCGGCCAGGAGGTCACCGTCGAGGTTCTCGACGTCGACATGGACCGCGAGCGTGTCTCCCTGTCGCTGAAGGCGACGCAGGAGGACCCGTGGCAGCAGTTCGCCCGTACGCACCAGATCGGTCAGGTCGTCCCGGGTAAGGTCACCAAGCTGGTTCCGTTCGGTGCGTTCGTCCGCGTGGACGAGGGCATCGAGGGTCTGGTCCACATCTCCGAGCTGGCCGAGCGCCACGTGGAGATCCCGGAGCAGGTCGTCCAGGTCAACGACGAGATCTTCGTCAAGGTCATCGACATCGACCTCGAGCGTCGTCGCATCAGCCTCTCGCTGAAGCAGGCCAACGAGTCCTTCGGTGCCGACCCGGCCTCGGTCGAGTTCGACCCGACCCTGTACGGCATGGCCGCGTCCTACGACGACCAGGGCAACTACATCTACCCTGAGGGCTTCGACCCCGAGACCAACGACTGGCTCGAGGGCTTCGAGACCCAGCGCGAGGCCTGGGAGACCCAGTACGCCGAGGCGCAGGCTCGCTTCGAGCAGCACCAGGCTCAGGTCATCAAGTCCCGCGAGGCCGACGAGGCCGCCGCTGCCGAGGGCGCTGCCGCCCCGGTCGCCGGCAACGCCGGTGCGGGCATCTCGGGCGGTTCGTACTCCTCGGAGTCGGACGACAACTCCGGCGCCCTGGCGTCGGACGAGGCGCTCGCCGCCCTCCGCGAGAAGCTGGCCGGCGGCCAGAGCTGAACAGGCTCTCCGCTGAGCGCTAGCCGCTAGCGAAACGAGGCCCGTTCCCTTCGGGGGAGCGGGCCTCGGTCGTTTCCGTCCCTCCTCCTCGTCCCTCTTCCGTGGAAGATCGGCCCGCGCGGGAATGGTGCCGCGGCACGCGGCGTTCGCAGAGAGGAGACGAGGAGGAGCGGTAATCGTGCTTGATCCCCAGGATTTGTACGAATGGGACGCCAAGGGCCTGGCCGTCGTGGACATGGCGCTGGCGCAGGAGTCGGCCGGGCTGGTCATGCTGTACCACTTCGACGGCTACATCGACGCGGGTGAGACGGGCGAGCAGATCGTCGACAGACTTCTCGACACCCTCCCGCACCAGCTGGTGGCCCGGTTCGACCACGACCGGCTCGTGGACTACCGCGCCCGCCGTCCCCTGCTGACCTTCCGGCGCGACCGCTGGAGCGCGTACGAGACGCCGTCCATCGAGGTCCGCCTCGTCCAGGACGCCACCGGCGCGCCCTTCCTGGTGCTCTCCGGCCCCGAGCCCGACGTCGAGTGGGAGCGGTTCGCCGCCGCCGTCCGGCAGATCGTCGAGCGCCTCGGCGTGCGCCTCGCGGTGAACTTCCACGGCATCCCGATGGGCGTCCCGCACACCCGGCCCGTCGGCCTCACCCCGCACGGCAACCGCACCGACCTGACGCCCGGGCACAAGAGCCCGTTCGACGAGGCCCAGGTTCCCGGCAGCGCCGAGTCCCTGATCGAGTACCGGCTCTCCGAGTCCGGGCACGACACCCTCGGCGTCGCCGCGCACGTCCCGCACTACGTGGCCCGCTCGCCGTACCCGGACGCGGCCCTGACCGTCCTGGAGGCCGTCACGGCCGCCACCGGTCTCGTCCTGCCCGGAGTCGCCCACGCGCTGCGGACGGAAGCCCGCCGCACCCAGACCGAGATCGACCGCCAGATCGGCGAGGGCGACGAGGAGCTGGTCGCGCTCGTGCAGGGCCTTGAGCACCAGTACGACGCCGTGGCCGGCGCGGAGACCCGCGGCAGCCTCGTCGCGGAGCCGGTCGACCTGCCGTCGGCCGACGAGCTGGGCCGAGAGTTCGAGCGCTTCCTCGCGGAGCGGGAGGGCGACGCGTAGCCCCGCCGGGGCAGGCCCTAAGCTGCCGCTCATGCTGAAGGTGGGCCTGACCGGCGGGATCGGCGCCGGCAAGAGCGAAGTGTCGCGGCTGCTCGTCTCGTACGGAGCCGTGCTGATCGACGCGGACCGGATCGCCCGGGAGGTCGTGGAGCCCGGGACGCCGGGCCTCGCGGCCGTGGTCGAGGCCTTCGGGGAGGACGTCCTGACCCCGGACGGGACGCTCGACCGGCCGAAGCTCGGCTCCGTCGTGTTCGCCGACGCCGAGCGGCTGGCGACGCTCAACGCGATCGTGCACCCCCTCGTCGGGGCCCGGTCGGCCGAGCTGGAGAGCCGGGCGGGCGCCGGGGACGTCGTCGTCCACGACGTACCCCTGCTCACCGAGAACGGCCTCGCGCCGCTGTACGACCTGGTCGTGGTGGTCGACGCGTCCCCCGAGACCCAGCTCGACCGGCTCGTACGGTTCCGGGGCATGGCGGAGTCCGAGGCCCGGAACCGGATGGCCGCGCAGGCCACGCGCGCGCAGCGGCGGGAGATCGCGGACCTCCTGATCGACAACGACGGCCCACTGGAGGCCCTGGAACCGCAGGTGCGGAAGGTGTGGGAGGAGCTGGAGCGCCGGGCGGGGACCGCGGTCTGAGCCCCTATCCGGCCACCGGCGGAATGCGGCCACGGGCTTCGGTGTTTCTCCACGCGATCGAGGGAAGGATGCCACCGTGGCCGACAGCAACCCGGAAACGCACGTCATCGACTTCCGCGCCGCCGAGCAGCTGCTGGCCGCGCGGGACCCGCGGGGCGCCGTCAAACTGCTCGACTCGGTGATCGCCGCCCATCCCGAGAACACGGCGGCCAGACTGCTGCGTGCCAGGGCGTTCTTCGCCGCGGCCCAGCTGCGCCCGGCCCAGCTGGAGTTCGAGCTGGTCCTGGAGCGCGAGCCGGACAACGCGTTCGCGCACTTCGCGCTCGCCCGCACCTACCAGCGCTCCGGTCAGACCGCCCAGGCCACCCGCCACTTCCGGCTCGCCGCCGCGCTCGACCCGAAGCCGGAGTACCTCCAGGCGGCGGACTTCGACCTGCCGAGCTGACGCTCAGCGGCCGCGGCCGTCGCCGTGGTCCGGCTCGTACGGCGGTACGTCACGGCCCGGCTGCCAGTGCGGGCCCTGGTGGAGACGGCGCAGGACCAGACCGAGGTCGACCACGACCACCAGGAGGAGGACGCCGCAGGCGGCGGCCCACCCGGGGCGGCCCACCAGCGAGAACACCGTCGTGCCGAAGACGGCCCAGACCAGCCCCCACAGGCTCAGCCAGAACCGCAGGCGCAGGGCGCTGCGCGCGGTGGCGGGCTCGTTCCCGGAACGCATGACGGTCGGCCTCCCGTCCATCCCCGGTCACCTTCCAGCATGGACCCGCGGAAGGGGAGGGGGAAGGGACGGGAGGCCGGCAGGTGCCGACGGGCGGGGTCAGTGGATGACGCTGTAGCTGCGCCAGGGCAGGGTGTCCGGCACGATCTCGTTGCTGCTGTTGCTGGGGAGGTAGGTGGAGTTCTCCCCCCGGCAGTCCCGGGTCCGGTACAGGACGATGTCGACCAGGCTCTCGTTGGCGACCCGGGTCACGCCCGACGGCGCCATGCGGTGGCAGCCCTTCACCGAGGGGCTGGTCACGGTCACCGCGAGCCGGCGCTCGGTCTCGTACGAGATCGTGCCCACGGCGCTGCGGCCGAGGCCCGAGCAGCCGGCGACCGCGAAGGTGAGCAGGGCGACCCCGGTGGCCGTGGTGAGACGCCGGCGAACGGACATGTCGAATCCTCTTCTGTCGTGCGAAGGCGGCGGTCGGCAGCAGTCCGGGTCCACCCCTGGTCCTGGCGCCACCATGCCGCCTGCCGCATGCGCTGTCATCCGCTGATGGGCCGCACGGGGGAACGGGTCGTCGAGGCCGATTGTCAGACCCCACCCGTAAGGTCGGAGGTGCTGGTGGACAACGCGGGAAGGAGAGCGGGGAGTGTCCCTGGACTGGATCACGAGCGCCGCCGTCTTCCTCCCGGCCGCCCTGCCGCGCGAGGGTCGCGTCGCCTTCTGGACGCCCGGCGGGAGCCCCCTGCCCGAGCCCGTCGCCTCGGAGGGCGCCGAGCGGGTCGAGCTGACCGTCGCCGGGCGGCACGGCGGCGGGGCGCGCGCCAAGGCGGTCCCCGCCGTCTCCCTCCCCGTCGTCGCCGCCCTGCCCCGGCTCGTCGCGGCCCGCCACCACCCGGCCGCGCACCCCGCCACCGCCTGCTGGGGCGCCGCCGCTCTGCACGCCCTCCAGCTGACCGCCCGCGGCAGGCTGCTGCCCGGCCTGACCGCGGAGGACCTGGACGCCTGGCGGGCCGGGCCGCTGGACGCCGAGGACATCGCCCACCTGCGGGCCGTCGCCGCCGCCATGCCGTACGAGGCCCACGCCGTGCCCGTGCCCGGCCCGGGCCCGCTGCGGCTGCCGGAGCCCGAGGCCCTCGTCCGGGCCTTCCTCGACGCGGTCGCCGACACCCTGCCCCGTACGCCCGCCGCGGCGTTCGCCGTCGGCGCGCCGTTCGCGGCCCGCGAGCCCCAGCACCTGCCGCGCGCGCGTGCCTGGGCGGCGGAGGCCGCCGCCGGGATGGACGCGGGCGTGCGGGTCTCGCTCCGACTCGACCTGTCGGGGTACGAGCTCTTCGACATCGCCGACACCGCGGCCGGGGAGGAGGGCGGCGACCTGCGCCAGGCGGCCGCCGCGATCCTCCAGATCCACAGCCTCGCCGACCCGACCCTCGTCATCGACGCCCACGACCTCTGGGCCGGCGAGGGGGAGCACTTCGGGCCGCGCGCGCGGATCGACGCGGTCCTCGCCCTGCGCAGGGCGGCCCGCGTCTGGCCGCCGCTCGCGCGCCTCCTGGAGCGGGACGTGCCCGACGTCCTCGCCGTCACCGAGGACGAGCTGTACGAGCTCCTCGGCCCCGCCGCGGCCCGGCTCGCCGACGCGGGGGTCGCCCTCCACTGGCCGCGCGAGCTGGCCCGCTCGCTCAGCGCCTCCGCCGTGGTCAGGCCCGCCCACGCAGCCCCGGGCTCGGCGACCGACGGCACGTCCTTCTTCGACAGCGAGGAGCTGCTGCAGTTCAACTGGCAGCTGGCCCTGGACGGGGACCCGCTCACCGACCGGGAGATGGACCTCCTGGCCGAGACCCACCGGCCGGTCGTGCGCCTGCGAGACCAGTGGGTCGTCGTCGACCCCGCGCTCGTCCGCAAGGCCCGCAGGCGCGAGCTCGGCCTCCTGGAGCCCGTCGACGCCCTCGCCGTCGCCCTCACCGGCACGGCGGAGGTCGACGGGGAGACCGTCCCGGCCGTGCCCGTCGGGGCGCTCGCCGCCCTCCGCGACCGGCTCACGGGCGGCCCCGAGGCCGTGGAGGCCCCGCCCGGCCTGACCGCCACCCTCCGCGACTACCAGCTCCGCGGCCTCGCCTGGCTCGACCTGATGACCTCGCTCGGCCTCGGCGGCTGCCTCGCCGACGACATGGGCCTCGGCAAGACCGTCACCCTGATCGCCCTCCACCTGCGGCGCGCCCGCCGCGCCCCGACCCTCGTCGTCTGCCCCGCCTCCCTCCTCGGCAACTGGCAGCGGGAGATCGAGAAGTTCGCCCCCGGCACGCCCGTGCGCCGCTTCCACGGAGCGGACCGCGGCCTCGACGGCGTCGACGGCGGGTTCGTCCTCACCACCTACGGCACCCTGCGCACGAGCGTCGCCCAACTCGCCGCGCGGGAGTGGGGGATGGTCGTCGCCGACGAGGCGCAGCACGTCAAGAACCCGTTCTCCGCGACCGCGAAGGCGCTGCGCGAGATCCCCACCCCCGCGCGCGTCGCCCTGACCGGCACCCCCGTGGAGAACAACCTCTCCGAGCTCTGGGCGCTCCTGGACTGGACCACCCCCGGTCTCCTCGGCCCCCTCAAGGCCTTCCGCGCCCGCCACGCGAGGGCCGTCGAGAACAACGAGGAGATCGAGCACGAGGAGGCCGTCGAGCGGCTCGCCCGGCTCGTGCGGCCGTTCCTGCTGCGCCGCCGCAAGTCCGACCCCGGCATCGCCCCCGAGCTGCCGCCCAAGACCGAGTCCGACCACCCCGTCTCCCTCACCCGGGAACAGGCATCCCTGTACGAGGCGGTCGTCCGGGAGACGATGGCGCGGATCGAGGGCGCGGAGGGCATGGCCCGCCGCGGGCTCGTGATGAAGCTGCTGACCTCCCTCAAGCAGATCTGCAACCACCCCGCGCAGTACCTCAAGGAACAGGCGCCGCGCGGCGGCGGCACCGCGCGGCTCGCCGGGCGCTCCGGCAAGCTCGCCCTCCTCGACGAGCTGCTCGACACGATCCTCGCCGAGGACGGTTCCGTGCTCGTCTTCACCCAGTACGTGTCGATGGCCAGGCTCCTCGCCGACCACCTGGCCGCGCGCGGCATCCCCGCGCAACTGCTCCACGGCGGCACGCCGGTGGCCGAGCGCGAGCGGATGGTCGACCGCTTCCAGGACGGGGAGGTGCCCGTCTTCCTGCTCTCCCTCAAGGCCGCAGGGACCGGCCTCAACCTCACCCGCGCCGGGCACGTCGTGCACTACGACCGCTGGTGGAACCCGGCCGTCGAGGAACAGGCAACCGACCGGGCCTACCGGATCGGCCAGACCCAGCCCGTGCAGGTCCACCGGCTCGTCGCCGAGGGCACGGTCGAGGACCGCATCGCCGAGATGCTCCGCGCGAAGCGCGCCCTGGCCGACGCCGTCCTCGGCTCGGGCGAGGCCGCCCTCACCGAACTGACCGACCGCGAGCTGGCCGACCTGGTGTCCCTGAGGAGGTCCGCGTGACCCCGGCACGTCCCACGCGCGGGGCGGGCCCCCGCCACGACGACCGCCGCCGCAGCTTCCCGCCGGTGGCGCCCAGGGAAGCGCCCGACGGGAGGTTCGCCGCCACCTGGTGGGGCAACGCCTGGGTGGAGGCCCTGGAGGACACCGCCCTTGATCAGGCCCGCCTCGCGCGCGGGAAGGCGTACGCGGGACGCGGCCACGTCGACGCGATCACCGTCACCCCCGGCCGGGTCGTCGCCTACGTGCACGGCACGCGCCCCCGGCCGTACCGCACCGAGCTCAGGATGCGGACCCTCGGCGACGACGGCTGGGAGCGGTTCCTCGACGAGGCCACGGCCCGGCCCGAGCACATCGCGGCCCTGCTCGACAAGGACGTTCCGCACGCCCTCGAAGCGGTCACGGGACTGCTGCCCGCCCCCGGCGACCTCGTCCCCGACTGCTCCTGCCCGGACGACGGCTACCCCTGCAAGCACGCGGCCGCCCTCTGCTACCAGGCGGCCCGGCTCCTCGACGAGGATCCGTTCGTCCTCTTCCTGATGCGCGGACGCGGCGAGCAGGAGCTGCTCGCCGAGCTCACGCGGCGGAACGCGGCGGCGTCCGCCGCCGAGACGACCGCCACCGCCCCGCCGATGGCGACGGTCTCCGCCCGCGTCGCGCTCGCCACCGCCGGCGGGTCCGGGCTCCCGCCCCTGCCCCCCGAGCTGCCGGTCCCCGACCGGCCCGGCCGCCCGGCCGTCTTCCCGCCCGACCCGGCCGCCCCCGACCCGCTCGCCCTCGACCTCCTCGCGAGCGAGGCCGCCGTCCGTGCCCACGCCTTCCTCGCGAGCGGGCACGACGCGGTCGCCGAGCTCACCCCCTGGCAGGACGCGGTACGGCTGGCCGCCGCGCACCCCGGCTCCGGACTCACCGCCTCGACGCGCGCTCTCTACCGCGACCTGGCCTACGCGCTCGACCGCACCCCCACGGACCTCGCCCGCGCCGTCGCCGCCTGGCGGCAGGGCGGTGCCGCCGGCCTCGCCGTACTGGAGGAGCCCTGGGACCCGCCCGCGGGTCCGTTCGACCGGGCCAGGCCCGCCCTGCTCGCCGCCGACTTCCCCGCCTTCCGCCCCTGGCGCAACCAGCTCTCCACCGAATCGCTCCAGCTCAGACTGGGCCGGGACAGTCTCTGGTACGGCTACGAGTCGGACGCCGGACGCGAGGACTGGTGGCCGCGCGGAGCCCCCGACCCCGACCCGGTCGGCGCCCTCACGGACCTCCTGGGAGGCTGAGGCGAGGGACACCCCGACACCCGAACGGCACTCCACTCGAAGGGGTGAATCCCTCCAACGGCCGGATCCGGCAACCGCGTTCGTCGCGTTTATTCCGGTACGGGCACTTGCCCGTGCACATCTCCGGAAGGCAGGAAGCCATGAGGCAGATTCGCCGAAGTGGTCTGGCCACTCTGATGGTCACGGGCGGCGCGCTCGCGCTCTCGGCGGGGGCCGCGCACGCCGACGCGGGCGCCCAGGGCGCCGCGGTCAATTCGCCGGGAGTCATCTCCGGCAACACGATCCAGCTGCCCGTGCACGTCCCGGTCAACCTCTGTGGCAACACGGTCAACGTCGTCGGGCTGCTCAACCCGGCGGCGGGCAACAAGTGCGCCAACACCTCGGCCGCGCCCGCGCCCGGCGGGTACGGCGAGGAGCGCGGCGGCGACCGCGCGCACAAGGACCTGCCCGGCACCCCGCGCGGCGGCGAGCAGGGCGGCTCCGGCAACGGCGGCTCCGCGCACGGCGGTTCCTCCAACGGCGGCGGGGCCACCGCCGAGACCGAGGCCAAGGGCTCGCCCGGCATCCTCTCCGGCAACGGCATCCAGCTGCCGATCGACCTCCCCGTCAACGTCAGCGGCAACTCCGTCAACGTCGTCGGTATCGGCAACCCGGCCGTGGGCAACACCGCGGTGAACGGCCCCGCGAAGCCGGAGCAGCCGGTCGAGATCCCGACGCCGCGCCCGCAGACGCCCGTCAGGAACGTGCCGGTCCCGCAGGCCGAGGAGACCGAGACGCCCACCCCGGCGCCCGCTCCCGTCCCCGCCCCGGCTCCCGAGCCGCAGGGCGAGTCCCGTTCGGCCGCCCTGGCCTCCACCGGCTCGGACACCGTGGGCTTCGCCGCCGCGGGGAGCGCCGCGCTCCTGCTCGGCGGCGCGCTGATGTACCGCCGCGCCCGCCGCGCCGGGGACCAGGTCTGACGGTCCCCCTCGCACGCCGCACGGGCGCACCCGACGCGCGCTGACGTCCGAGCCGTCAGCGCCGTCGGTGCTTCCGCCGCCGTCAGCCGCGCACCCGGCCGCCCGCTCCCTCGGCCCCGGCGCGCCAGGTCCTGAGCACCGCCTCGATGGCGGGCGCGACCCGTGTCCGGGCCTGGTGCCGGGGGACTCCCTGCATCAGCAGGGTGTCGTACGGCGTGTCGACATGCCGTACCGAGGCGCGGACGGCGGCGGTGACGGCGCCCCGGTCGAGGGCACGGCCCGCGGCCGTGCGCCCCACCCGTCCACTGCCCTTCGCCGACGCGTGCTCCGAGATCTCCGTGGCGCGGTCGGCGGGGCAGGACGGGAAGAGCCGCAGCACCTCGGCCCGCAGAGCGGCGGTGACCTCGGCGTCGAGCGCGGCCCGCCGGGCCGCGTCCCGGGCCCGTCGCCGGGCCCGTGCCTCCGCGTCCTCCAGACAGGCGGCCTCGGCGCGGGCGAGGGCCGCCTCCTCGACGAGCAGCCCCTGGCGCTCGTAGCGGGTCCGGCGCCGGTTGTGGCGGACGACCACGGCCCACAGGGTGCTGCCCTCCCTGGCCCGCCGGGTGAGCGCGGTGTCGCCGCGGCGCAGGAAGACCAGGTGCCCGAGGTCGGCGCAGTCCAGGCAGACCAGGGCGTTGAACTCGACGATCATCCGCTCCATCGGCCCGCGGTGGCATTCCGAGCAGCGGCGGCGACGCAGTGGTTCGACGACGACGGGTGCGACGAGGTCCATGGCCGGTCCTCTCTCCGGTGCTGCCTCAGCGGACGCCGGGCGCGGCGGCGGCGATGAACGTGGCGAGCGCTTCCTTCGCCTGTTCCGAGCGACGGGCCCGTTCCGCCTCGTCGGTCGCCTCGTGGATGCAGTGGGACTCCACGAAGGCCGCGTCGGCGAGCCGGCGGACGTTCGGGTCGTCGCAGACCAACTGCACGCGGAAGAGGGCCTGCCGGGCCGCGGTGCGCTGCCGGTAGGAGGCGTGCCGCGACTCCTCCGCCTCCTCCGAACCGGGCTGCCGGAGCGCCCGGAACCAGCGGTCGTTCTGACTGTGCCGGTAGTCGACGACCGCGCCCGCGAAGGCGCTGTAGGTCTCGATCCGTTCCTGGCGGAGCTGTTCGGTACGGGCGAGCGCGGCCGTGCGCTCGCCGGCCCGCCCCTGGAACCAGTGGGTGAAGACGACGCCCAACAGTGTTCCCGCCACGGCTATCAGTGCCGCATCCATGACCGGCCGCCCTCCCCGAATCGTTCGGCCCCAGACACCTAGATCATGACAGCCGGGAGGGCCGGAGTCACTGGCGGTAGCTGCTCAGGAAGCGGCCGATGCGGCTGATCGCGGCGTCGAGGTCGTCGGCGTACGGCAGGGTGAGGATGCGGAAGTGGTCCGGGCGCGGCCAGTTGAAGCCGGTGCCCTGGACGACCTGGATCTTCTCGCGGAGCAGCAGGTCGAGGACGAACTTCTCGTCGTCGTGGATCCTGTGCACGGCGGGGTCCAGGCGCGGGAAGGCGTACAGCGCGCCCTTGGGCTTCACGCAGGAGACGCCCGGGATCTCGTTGAGCTTCTCCCAGGCCCGGTCGCGCTGTTCGCGCAGCCGGCCGCCGGGGGCGGTGAGTTCGTGGATGGACTGCCGGCCGCCGAGGGCGGCCTGGATGGCGTACTGGGCGGGGGCGTTGGGGCAGAGGCGCATGGAGGCCAGCATGGTGAGGCCCTCCAGGTAGTTGCGCGCGTGCTGCTTGGGGCCGGTGACGACCAGCCAGCCGGAGCGGAAGCCCGCCACCCGGTAGGTCTTGGAGAGGCCGCCGAAGGTGAGGACGACCAGGTCGGGGGCGAGTGCGGCGGCCGGGTGGTGGACGGCGTCGTCGTAGACGATCTGGTCGTAGATCTCGTCGGCGAGGACCATCAGGCCGTGGCGCCGGGCGAGTTCGAAGATGCCCTCCAGGACCTCCTTCGGGTAGACGGCGCCGGTCGGGTTGTTCGGGTTGATGACGACGATCGCCTTGGTGCGGTCGGTGATCTTCGACGCCATGTCGTCGAGGTCCGGGTACCAGTCGGCGGACTCGTCGCACAGGTAGTGCACGGGCTTGCCGCCCGCGAGTGTGACCACGGCGGTCCACAGCGGGTAGTCGGGGGCGGGGACGAGGACCTCGTCGCCGTCCTCCAGGAGGGCCTGGACGGCCATGGAGATCAGCTCGGAGACGCCGTTGCCGAGGAAGACGTCGTCGACGTCCACGTCCGGCAGGCCCATGGACTGGTAGCGCTGGGCGACCGCGCGGCGGGCGGAGAGGATGCCGCGCGAGTCGGTGTAGCCGTGCGCCCTGGGGAGCATCCGGATCATGTCCTGGACGATCTCCTCGGGCGCCTCGAAGCCGAAGAGCGCGGGGTTGCCGGTGTTGAGGCGCAGGACGCTGTGGCCCGCCTCCTCCAGCGCGTTGGCGTGCTCGATCACCGGGCCGCGGATCTCGTAGCAGACCTCGCTGAGCTTGCTCGACTGCCGGAACTCCATGTCGGATCTCCCCAAGGTCCCCGTCGGTTTCGTGTTGCTTGGTTTTACCAAGTTCGAGCTTGGAAAGTCCAACAACATGTCTAGACTGCGTCGCATGCCACGTCAGCCACGCCGCCGCAGCTACGACCAGCACTGCGCCGCCGCGCGCGCCCTCGACCTCGTCGGCGACCGCTGGACACTGCTCGTCGTCCGTGAACTCCTCGCCGGACCGCGCCGCTACACCGACCTCCACGCCGACCTGCCCGGCGTCAGCACCGACATGCTCGCCGGCCGCCTCAAGGACATGGAGGGCGCCGCCCTCGTCACCCGTCGCCGACTCCCGCCGCCCGCCTCGGCGTTCGTGTACGAGCTCACGCCGCGCGGCCGCGACCTCCTGCCCGTCCTGCGCTCGCTCGCCGCGTGGGGGGCGCCCGACCTGGGCGAGCCCCGGCCGACCGACGCCGTCCGCGCGCACTGGTACGCCGTCCCGCTCCTCGACCCGCTCGCCGCACTGGGCGCGGGCGTGGTCCAGGTGACCCTGGACGAGGGGGAGTTCCACGTCCGCTTCGGCGAGGACGGGAGCGTGGAGTACGGGGACGGGCGGTACGGCGGCGAGGGGCACGGGGCAGACACCCACCTGCGCACCGACGCCGCGACCTGCCGGGCCCTCGCCGAGGGCGGACTGACCCTCGCCGAGGCGATCGCGGCGGGCCGCGCCGAACTCGTACCGGCCGAGCCCGTACCGGCTGATCCCGTACCGGCCGAACTCGCGCGCGGGGCCGCCGGGAAGGCGTGAGCGCGGACCGCTTCAGGGCCCGGCGCCGGCCAGGCTCGCCGCGAGGCGGTCACGGGCCGCCGTCTGCGCCGCGATCCGGGCGTCGAGGACGGCGAGCCGCTCGCGGGCGATCTCCAGGCCCCGGGGCGACGGCGCGACGGCCCGCATGTCGCCGTCGAGGCACGAGCGGAACGCGGACACGTCGTCCAGCGTGAGCCCCGCGTCCAGCAGGTACCGGATGTTCGCGACCCGCGCGACGGCGCCCCCCGCGTACACCCGGTAGCCGTTGGCCGCGCGGGCCGACGCGATCAGTCCCGCCTGCTCGTAGTGGCGCAGCGCGCGGGGCGACGCCCCGGTCCGCCGGGCCAGTTCACCGATGCGCAAGGGTGCCACCTCCTCGCGCAGTCGTATCACGTGACCAACGCGCCCCCGTCGACCGGCAGGACCGTGCCGGTGAGGAAGGCCGCGTCGGGCGCGGCGAGCGCGGTGATCGCCCAGGCCACCTCCTCCGGCCTGCCGACGCGGCCGAGCGGGGTGTGGGCGAGCTGCCAGGCCCGCAGGGCCTCGCGGCGGGCGGGGGAGAGGCCCATGTGCTCCGCGATCGGGGTGTCGATCGCGCCGGGAGCGACCGCCACCACCCGTACGCCGTCGGGGGCGAGTTCCACGGCCCAGCAGCGGGTGAGGGTCTCCACGGCGCTCTTGGTCGCCGGATACACGGAGTTGCCGGGCCAGCCGCGCTGCCCGATCGTCGTCGACACGTTCACCACGACGCCGCGGGACTCCTTGAGGGCCGGGACGGCGGCCTGGGTGAGGAGCACCGGGGCGACGAGGTTGGTCTCCAGGAGCGGGGCGATGACGGAGCGGTCGAGTGTGCCGAGCGGGCCGCCGGCCGCGACGCCGGCGTTGTTGACGAGCACGTCGAGACGGCCGTACGGGGCCAGGGCGGCCCCGACGATCTCCTCGGCGGCGCCCTCGGCCGTGACGTCCGCGACGAACGGGTGGATGCCCGGGTGCCCTTCGGCGGTCTCGCGCAGCGGCGCGCTCCGGCGGCCGACGGCGACGACCGCCGCCCCTCGGGAGGCGAAGGCGCGCGCGGTGGCCCGTCCGATGCCGGTGCCCGCGCCGGTGACGACGACGACCCTGGTGGGTGTGGTGGTGTCCATGGGGGAGATGGTCGAACCGTGACGCCAGTGGCAAGGTCAAGTCCCGAGGGGCGGCGCCGGGCAGGATGGGGGGATGAGTGGGATGCGATACGAGGCGATCAGCTGGGAGCGGCTGGCCGAGGTGCTCGCCGGGCACCTCGACGCGACGACTCCGGCCGACGGGGGACCGTGGCTCAAGGCAGGGATCGACGGGGCGCCCGCCGCGCCCGGCGGTGAGCTCGCCGGCCTCCTCGCCGAGGCGCTCCGGGCGCGCGGGCGCGCCGTCCACGTGGCCGGGACCTCGGGGTTCCTGCGGCCGGCCTCGCTGCGGTACGAGTACGGGAAGCGGGACCCGGACGCGTACTACGACGGGTGGACCGACACCGGGGCCCTGTGGCGCGAGGTCTTCGGGCCGCTGGAGCCCGGCGGGACCGGTCGGGTCCTTCCCGACCTGTGGGACCCGGCCACGGACCGCGCGACCCGCAGCCCGTACGTGACGCTGCCGCCCGGCGGGGTGCTCGTCCTGCACGGGCCCTTCCTCCTCGGTCGGTGGTTCCCCTTCGACCTCACGGCGCACCTGCGGCTCTCGCCCGCCGCGCTCGCCCGGCGCACCGAGGAGGCCTGGACGCTGCCCGCCTTCGCCCGGTACGAGACGGAGGTCGACCCCACCGAGGCCGCCGACGTCGTCGTACGCGCCGACGACCCGCGCCACCCGGCCTGGACCGGACTTCCCTAGGGCGACGCCAAGGGAGTGCCGCCGGGTCTGCCGCCCACGAGCGTGACCGCCTCCGCGCCCGCCCGGCAGCCCGCCTCCGCGGCCTCCGCGGGGTCCGCGCCCGCGAGCCGGGCCGCGAGGAAGGCGCCGGTGAACGCGTCCCCCGCGCCCGTGGAGTCCACCAGCAGCTCGGGCGGCACCGGGGGCGCCGACACCCGCGCCGTGACCGCGCCGCCCTCGGCGACCAGGGCGCCGGCTGCTCCGGTGGTGACGACGACCAGGGGGTGGCGTCGGCTCAGCTCGGCGGCGGCCGCCGCCGGTTCGCGGCCCCCGGTCAGCAACCGCGCTTCGTCGGCGTTGGGCAGCAGGACGGCGGCCCCGGCCGCCGCCGCCAGGAACCGGTCCGTCCCCAGCTCCGCGAGGAACCCGGCGGACGCCGGGTCGACGCTCACCGGGACGCCCGCGTCGCCCGCGTCCCGCAGCGCCCGCCCGACCGCCTCGCGGCTGGCCGGGGCGAAGAACAGATAGCCGGAGAGGTGCAGCGCGGCGACCCCGTCGAGCAGGTCCGGCGACCAGTCGGCGGGGGAGAGGCGCAGCGCGGCGCCGCTGTCGGTGAGGAAGGTCCGCTCCGCGGAGGCGTCGACGAGCGCGATCACGGTGGCCGTCGCCGCCTCCGCGTCCGGGACGAGCAGGGGGCGCACCCCCGCCCGCCGCAGCGCCCGCTCGTGCCACGCGGCCGCGTCCGTCCCGACCCGGCCGAGGAGCCGCACCTCGCAGTGGCCCGAACGCGCCGCCCAGCAGGCCGCGTTGGCCCCGGCACCGCCCGGCAGGGTCCGGATCTCCGCCGCCGTGTCCGTCGCGGACACCAGGGGCGTACGGTGCCGGGCGACGACGTCCGTCACCACGTCCCCGACGACGAGAAGCGCACCCGGTGCCGGGCTCACCGTCCGGGCCGCGCGGCGTAGGCGCCCGCGATGTCCGCCGCCAGTCGCACGTTGCCCCGTACCGCCGCGAGGTTCGCCTCCAGGGACGCCCCTTCCGTGTGCACCGTCAGGTACTCGAGCAGGAAGGGCGTCACCGCCTGTCCGGCGATCGCCTTCTCCCTCGCCTCCGCGAGGCCGCGCGCGAGGACCCGGTCGTGGAGGGCGGGGTCCAGCTGCTCCGCATCCGGGACCGGGTTGGCCACGACGAGTGCCGCCGCCGGTCCGCCGAGCGCGTCCTGCGCGCGCATCACGCGGGCCACCTCCTCGGGGGAGCGCAGGGTCCAGTCGACGGGCTCGCCGGAGGAGGAGAGGTAGAACCCGGGGAAGTGCTCCGTGCCGTACCCGACGACCGTCACCCCGAGGGTCTCCAGGCGCTGCAGCGTCGCCGGCACGTCGAGGATCGACTTCACCCCGGCGCACACCACGGTGGTCCCGACCCCGGCGAGCAGCCGCAGGTCGGCGGATTCGTCCTGCGTCTCGCTCCACTCGCGGTGCACGCCGCCGAGGCCGCCGGTCGCGAAGACCCGTATGCCCGCGGCGTCCGCCAGCCAGGCCGTCGCCGAGACCGTCGTCGCCCCCGTCACCCCCGTCGCCAGGGCCGGGGCGAGGTCGCGGTGGCCCAGCTTCCGTACCGCCGGGTCCTCCGCGACCCGGGTCAGGGCCGCCCGGTCCAGGCCGACCCTGGCGGTGCCGTCGACCACCGCGATCGTGGCGGGGACGGCGCCCCGGTCCCGTACGAGCGCTTCGAGCTCCAGGGCCACGGCCAGGTTGCGCGGGCGCGGCAGGCCGTGGGCGATGATCGTCGATTCCAGTGCGACGACGGGCCGGCCCTCGTGGAGCGCCTCCCGTACCTCTTCGGACACCTGTGTGGACATGTCCCATTCCTGGCGCGGCCGCGGACCCCGCAAACCTCGGTGGCGAGCTCCTGCCACACCGGAAGCGGGGGTACGGAATCCGTGACGGCGTCCGGGGTCCGGCGGGCGGTCCGGCGGCGGGACCCCGGCGGGCCCAGGCGGGGGCGTGGTGCGGAATCCGTCGCCGCGCCCGCGTTCGGGCAAGTGCCCTGGTGGGAGGCGAAGCGGAGGGTTTCCGTCCAGCGGATGCCGGTCTTCTGGCCGCCCGGGGCCCCGGCTACAGTCACCGCCCATGACCACTCATGACCTGCCGTCCTTCGCCGTGCACATCCCCGACGCGGAGCTCGAAGTCGAGCCCCTCGACCCCGACCAGATCGTCTCCGGCACCCCGGAGGTGACCGGCAAGGTGCTGTGGGAGTCCGCCGACGGCAAGCAGCTGCGCGGCATCTGGCAGATCACGCCCGGCGTCGTCACCGACACGGAGGCGAACGAGCTCTTCGTGGTGGTCAGCGGCCGCGCGACCGTCGAGGTCGAGGGCGGGGACACCCTGGAGATCGGCCCCGGCGACGCCTGCGTCCTGCGCGAGGGCGACAAGACGACCTGGACCGTGCACGAGACGCTGCGCAAGGCGTACCACATCAGCCTCTGAGGCATCGGCCAAGGAGGCGTCGGCCCCCGAGGCGTCGGCCTCCAGGGTTCCCCGGGCCGCTGAACGCGGTCCGTCCGGTGCGATCCGTCCGGTGGGGGCGTGGGCATTCCGCCCGCGCCCCCACGCGCGCGTCCGGGTCAGGCCTCGCGGACGGCGCCGCGGACGGCGAGCGCCGCCATCGGCAGCAGCAGACAGGCGGCGACCGCCGTGAGCGGCCCGTAGCCCGCCTGCGAGACGATCACGCCCGCCGCCAGACCGCCCAGGCCGGCGGCCGTGTTCATCACGAAGTCGGAGAGGCCCTGGACCGCGGCCCGTGCCTCCTGCGGCACCGAGTCCGTGAGCAGCGCCGAACCGGACACCAGCCCGGCCGACCAGCCGAGGCCGAGCAGGAAGAGCCCCAGGGCGGTCTGCCCGTGGCTCGACCCGGCCGTGCCCGCGACGAGCGCCGCCACACCGATGAGGCCCACCGCGAGCCCGATCACCGACAGCCGGCCCAGCCGGTCGGAGAGCCAGCCCATCACGGGCGAGAAGGCGTACATGCCGGCGATGTGCCCGCTGATCACGAGGCCGATCAGCTGGATGTCCGCGCCGTGGTGCGTGAGCGCCACCGGGGTCATCGACATGATCGAGACCATCGCGGTGTGCGAGGCGGCCACCGTGACCAGGGCGAGCCGGGCCCGTGAGGACTCCCGTACCGCCCGCAGCCCCGCACGCAGGGAACGGCCCTCGGGCGCCGCGCCGGACTCGGAGGCGGCGAGCGCGCGGGCGGTGAGGAGCGGGTCGGGACGCAGGAGCAGCGCGACCACGACCGCCGAGACGACGAAGACGCCTGCGGCCCACACGAAGGGGCCCGCCGTCGCCGGGATGCCCAGGCCCGAGACGCTCTTCCCGGCCGGCGCGGCGATGTTCGGCCCGAGGACCGCGCCGATCGTGGTCGCCCACACCACGGTCGAGATCGCCCGGGCCCTGTGGTCCGGTTCGGCGAGGTCGGCGGCGGCGAAACGGGCCGCGAGGTTGGCGGAGGAGCCCGCGCCGAAGCCGACGAGTCCGACGAGGAGCAGGGGGAAGCTGCCGACGGCCGCGCCGAGCACCACCACACCGGCGCCGAGCGCCCCGAGGAGGTACGCCAGGACGAGCCCCGCCCTGCGGCCGCGCGAGGCCATCAGGGCGGCCAGGGGCATGGCGAGCAGCGCGGGGCCCGCGACGGTCGCGGTCGAGGCGAGCCCGGACAGCGCCTCCGTGCCGCTGACGTCCCTGGCCAGGACGGCCGCGAGGGCGACGCCGATGGCGATGCCGAGTCCGCCGAGGATCTGGGTGACGATCAGGACGATCTGGATCCGGCGGCGCAGCGCGGGGAGCTCGGCCTCGTCGACCGGGCCGGATATGCGCGTGGGCGGGGTGACGTCAGGGGCGTCGGGCGTGTGGGTCACTTACGTGAGTGTGCCAGGCGTCCCACGTGGTGGGAACGCCGACGGCTCAGAACAGCGGCGCGGGCAGGACGCCCTCCAGCGCGAGCAGCTGTCTCTTGGTCTCCAGGCCGCCGCCGAAACCGCCGAGCCCGCCGTCGCTCTCCACCACCCGGTGGCACGGCACCACCACGGGCAGGGGGTTGGCGCCCATCGCCGCGCCGACCGCCTGCGCGGCCCCGGGCTGCCCGACGCGCCGCGCCAGCTCCCCGTACCCCACGACCGTGCCGTACGGCACGCCGGTCGCCAGCTCGCGCAGCACGTGCCGGTTGAACCCGGTCGTCAGGCTCCAGTCCAGCGGCAGGTCGAACGCGCGCGTGGCGCCCGCGAAGTACGCGTCGAGCTGCCGTACCGGCTCCGCGAGCAGTCCCGTGGCACACTCCAGCGGCTCCGCGCCCAGCTGCCCGGCGAGACGGTCGAGCATCCGCTCCCGCCGCGCCGCGTCGGCGTGGAACTCGACCCGCACGAGCCCCCGGCCGGTCGCGGCGAGGAAGAGCGGCCCGATGCCGCTCGGCACCACCGCCCACTCGACGCCCGCCGGCTCCGCTTCGATCTCCATGCCGCCCACGGTACGACCCGCCACTGACAACCCGAACCGGGACGGCACGGCGGGCGGTGCGGCGGGCGGCGCGGCGGGCGGCACGCCCCGGACCGACGGGACGAAACCGGCACGAAGCCGCGTCCAAGATCACGCGCCGGTCTCACTCCGGTCTCACGAGCGGAAATTCCCCGGTCACGTGGTCGCCGGGCCTCCGGCGCGCCATAATCTCGCCCCGGTAGTACTACCCAGCGGTACCGACTGTTCTCGGACGACGGGGCACCAGGGGTGGAGGGCACACGCTCATGCAGGGCACGGTCGACGGATTCAGCTACGGGCTCGTCACTCCGGTGGCCGCCTTCATCATGGCCTGTCTCGGCGGAGCCCTCGGGCTGAGGTGCACCACCCGGTCCCTCCGGCACCGCGACACCTTCAAGGCCGGCTGGCTCGCCCTCGGCGCCACCTCCATCGGCACCGGCATCTGGACCATGCACTTCATCGCCATGATGGGCTTCTCGGTCCAGCAGGCGCCCGTCACCTACGACCGTCCCATCACCTTCGCCAGCCTCGGCGTCGCCGTGGTCATGGTCGGCATCGGCATCTTCATCGTCGGCTACCGCGGCGCGACCCCCCTCACGCTGGTCACCGGCGGCACCATCACCGGCCTCGGCGTCGCCACCATGCACTACCTCGGCATGGCCGGCATGCGGCTGCACGGCCGCGTCGAGTACGACACCACGACCGTCGCCCTCTCCGTGGTCATCGCCGTCGTCGCCGCCACCGCGGCCCTCTGGGCGGCGGTCTCCATCCACGGCTTCCTGGCCAGCCTCGGTGCCAGCCTGGTGATGGGCGTGGCCGTCAGCGGTATGCACTACACGGCCATGGCCGCCGTCAGCGTCCACCTCCAGGGCGCCGAGATCGTGCCGGGCACCGGGGACACCGCGACCTCGCTCCTCCTGCCCATGCTGATCGGCCCCGCGGTCTTCCTCATCCTCGCCGCCGTGGTCGTCATGTTCGACCCGCTGCTCGTGATGGGCGACCCGGACTGGCAGCGCCCCGCCGCCCGGAGCGTGCACCGCCCGGGCGTGCCCGCCCCGCGCCACACCCCGTCCTACGGCGAGCCCGCCAACTGGACCGGACGGCCCGCGGGCCGCGGCGCCCGCAGGGCAGTCCCGCGGGGCGGCCACCGCTCCCAGGACTGGTGACGGCGGGCCTTCCGCCCCGGCGCCGCGCCGATCACCCCCCGACTGTCAGTGCCGGGTCGTACGGTGGTTGCATGCGGCCCGTTTCCAAGATCGAACGTTCGGTGGCGCCCTTCGAGGTCGTCAGCTCCTACCAGCCCAGCGGCGACCAGCCCACGGCGATCGCCGAGCTCGAGCGGCGCATCCGCGCGGGCGAGAAGGACGTCGTGCTGCTCGGTGCCACCGGCACCGGCAAGTCGGCCACGACCGCGTGGATGATCGAGAAGCTCCAGCGCCCCACCCTGGTGATGGCGCCGAACAAGACGCTGGCCGCCCAGCTGGCCAACGAGTTCCGCGAGCTCCTGCCGAACAACGCGGTGGAGTACTTCGTCTCGTACTACGACTACTACCAGCCCGAGGCGTACGTCCCCCAGTCGGACACGTACATCGAGAAGGACTCCTCCATCAACGAGGAGGTCGAGCGGCTGCGGCACTCCGCGACCAACTCCCTGCTCACCCGCAGGGACGTCGTCGTGGTCGCCTCCGTCTCCTGCATCTACGGCCTCGGCACGCCGCAGGAGTACGTGGACCGGATGGTCCCGCTCAAGGTCGGCGAGGAGGTCGACCGGGACCAGCTGCTCCGCCGCTTCGTCGACATCCAGTACACGCGCAACGACCTCGCGTTCACCCGCGGCACCTTCCGCGTCCGCGGCGACACCATCGAGATCTTCCCGGTGTACGAGGAGCTCGCCGTCCGCATCGAGATGTTCGGCGACGAGATCGAGGCCCTCTCCACCCTCCACCCGCTCACCGGCGAGGTCATCAGCGAGGACCGCGAGCTGTACGTCTTCCCCGCGAGCCACTACGTCGCGGGCCCCGAGCGCATGGAGCGCGCGGTCAACGACATCGAGCGCGAGCTGGAGACCCGGCTCGCCGAGCTCGACAAGCAGGGCAAGCACCTGGAGTCGCAGCGCCTGCGCATGCGCACCACGTACGACATCGAGATGATGCGCCAGATCGGCTCCTGCTCGGGCATCGAGAACTACTCGATGCACTTCGACGGCCGCGAGCCCGGCTCCGCGCCCAACACCCTCCTCGACTACTTCCCCGAGGACTTCCTGCTCGTCATCGACGAGTCGCACGTCACCGTGCCCCAGATCGGCGCCATGTACGAGGGCGACGCCTCCCGCAAGCGGACCCTCGTCGACCACGGCTTCCGGCTCCCCTCCGCCCTCGACAACCGCCCGCTGAAGTGGGAGGAGTTCCAGGAGCGGATCGGCCAGACCGTGTACCTCTCCGCGACCCCCGGGACGTACGAGCTGTCGCGCGGCGACGGCTTCGTCGAGCAGATCATCCGCCCCACCGGCCTCGTCGACCCGGAGGTCGTCGTCAAGCCGACCGAGGGCCAGATCGACGACCTGGTCCACGAGATCAGGCTGCGCACCGAGCGGGACGAGCGCGTCCTCGTCACCACCCTCACCAAGAAGATGGCCGAGGACCTGACGGACTACTTCCTGGAGCTCGGCATCCAGGTGCGCTACCTGCACAGCGACGTCGACACCCTGCGCCGCATCGAGCTGCTGCGCGAACTGCGGGCCGGCGAGTACGACGTCCTCGTCGGCATCAACCTGCTCCGCGAGGGCCTCGACCTCCCCGAGGTCTCCCTCGTCGCCATCCTCGACGCGGACAAGCAGGGCTTCCTGCGCTCCGGGACCTCCCTCATCCAGACCATCGGCCGCGCCGCGCGCAACGTCTCCGGCCAGGTCCACATGTACGCCGACCGGATCACCCCGGCGATGGAGCAGGCCATCGACGAGACCAACCGCCGCCGCGAGAAGCAGGTCGCGTACAACACGGCGCACGGCATCGACCCGCAGCCGCTCCGCAAGAAGATCAACGACATCGTCGCGACCATCGCGCGCGAGGAGGTCGACACCGAGGAGCTGCTCGGCACCGGCTACCGCCAGGGCAAGGAGGGGAAGGCCGCCAAGGCGCCCGTCCCCTCGCTCGCCGCGCACGGCACCAAGGGCCGCGCCAAGGGCGGGAAGTCGGGCTCCACGGTCGAGCTCGGCGACCGTCCCGCGACGGAACTGGCCGCGATCATCGAGGAGATGACCGAGCGGATGCGCGCCGCCGCGGCGGAGCTCCAGTTCGAGGTGGCGGCCCGGCTCCGCGACGAAGTGGGAGAGCTGAAGAAGGAGTTGCGCCAGATGAAGGAGGCGGGAATCGCCTGACCGGAGGCGGGCGGAGGCGGTCCGGTGTGTTGCAAGACCGACACAAATCCGGACCGCGACTCTGCGGTGTCAGTGCCCCTGGCTAGGGTGCTGGACAACCGCACGCACCGGACAGCGGGCGCGGGGAACGCAACGAGAGGGGCAAGCGCGTGACGGTCAACATGACCAAGGGTCAGGCCATCAGCCTGGAGAAGCAGGGCGGGGGCAGCCTCAGCCAGGTGCGGATGGGGCTCGGCTGGCAGGCGGCGCCCCGCAGGGGCCTCTTCGGCTCCCGTACGCGAGAGATCGACCTGGACGCCTCGGCCGTCCTCTTCGCGGACAAGCAGCCGGTCGACGTGGTCTTCTTCCGTCACCTCGTCAGCGACGACGGTTCGGTCAAGCACACCGGTGACAACCTGGTCGGCGGCGCCGGCCAGGGCGGGGACGACGAGGCGATCCTCGTCGACCTCCAGCGGGTCCCGGTCCACATCGACGCGATCGTCTTCACCGTGAACTCCTTCACGGGCCAGTCGTTCCAGGAGGTGCAGAACGCCTTCTGCCGCCTCGTCGACGAGACGAACGGCCAGGAGCTCGCGCGCTACACCCTCGACGGCGGCGGCAACTACACCGCGCAGATCATGGCGAAGGTGCACCGGGCCGGCTCCGGCTGGCAGATGACCGCCCTGGGCAACCCGGCCAACGGCCGCACGTTCCAGGACCTGATGCCCGCGATCCTGCCGCACCTCTAGGCAGCCCCGCGCGGCGACCCGCAACAGCTCCCGGAGGCATCTGGCCACCGGGAGCTGTCCCGCATGAACGTGCCCTGCATGAACGTGCTCCGCATGAACGTGCTCTGGATGAACGTGCTCCGGCACCAGGAAACACCGAGGGGACAGAGTCGATGACGGCCGAACTGGTCCGGGGGCAGAACCACCCCCTGCCCGACACCCGACTGGAGATCAGGGTGTCCGCCGGTCATCCGGTCCTCGCCGGAGTCACCCTCGGCGACGAGCGGGGCCGGGTCGCCGGCGCCGAGGCGGTCGCCCACCCGGCCGCACCCTCGCTCCCCGGCGTCGACGTCCCCCGGCAGGCCTCGGCCGACCAGCGCATCGGCGTCGACCTGACCGCCGTCCCCGACGCCGTCCACCGCGTCTCCGTCCTCCTCGTCCTCCCCGCCGGCTCCGGCGGCCCGACCCGCTTCGGCGCGACCGCGGCCCCCTTCGTCGCCGTCACCGGAGCAGACGGCACCGACCTCGCCGGCTACACGATCACCGGACTCGGCAGCGAGTCCGCCGTCGTGGCCCTGGAGCTCTACCGCCGCCAGGGCGCCTGGAAGGTCCGGGCGATGGGCCAGGGGTACGAGGGCGGACTCGCCGCCCTCCTCGGGGACCAGGGCCTGGAGCGCGCCGCCGAGGTGGCCGCGTCCATCCTGGGCGCGGCCGTACCGCCCGCGCCGGTGGAGCCGCCCGCGCCGCCCGTATCGCCCGTACCGCCCGTATCGGCCGCGCCGGTCGAGCGGCCCGGGCCCGTCCCGCCGGTCCCGGCCGACAGCGCCGTACCGACGGCCGTCGTACCGACCGGCGGGTCGACCGGCGGGTCGACCGGCGGTGGGCCGATCAGCTACGCCCACCCCGGTCGCCGCCCCGCCCCGACCGAAGCCGCGTCCCCGCCGCCGCAGGGCCCGCCCGCCCCCGTCGCCGGGGACGCCTCCGGCTGGTCCATGGACGAGCGCCTCTACAACCAGGTGTGGGGGATGTTCGAGGACCTGGCCCGTACGGTCTCCGCCTACCGGGGCGCCTGCGACTTCGCCGAGTCCCGGCTCGACCGCGAGCTCGACGAGGCCCTCACCGACTACCGCTCCCGCGTCGGCGGCGCGAACGACGCCGCCCGCGCGACCGCGCGCGCCCGCCACGACGAGCTGGTCGAGCGGGCCAAGGAGGTCCTCGACCGCGACCTCGCCCAGCTCGTCGCCGAGTCCGAGGTCGTCGAACCGGCCCTCCCGCCCGCCTACGCCCGCTGGGACAACCCCGTCTGGCAGGCCTACCGGAGTCCGGCGGAGGAGCCCATGGCCGTACGCCTGGGCGACCTCCACCTGCCCGAGGGTCCCGGCCTGCGGATTCCGATGCTCGTCCGGCTGCCGCTGGAGCGCGGGCTGTGGGTGGACAGCGGCCGCGGCCACTCCGAGGCGGCCAACCTGCTCGACGAGGCCCAGCTGCGCCGGCTCGCGCTGGACAGCGCGGTCGCCCACGCGACCCGGCTGCTCGCGGCGCACCCGGCCGGATCGTTCGCGGTCCACGCCGTCGACGCGGCGGGCGCCGGGGCGGCCGCGCTCGCCCCGCTCGTGGAGGCGGGCGTGCTCGCCGCCCCGCCCGCCCGGGGAGCCACCGGGGTCACGACGGTGCTCGAACAGCTCACGGAGCGGGTCGACCTGCTCCAGATGGCCCTGCGGAACGGCGCGACGGACGCGCTGCCGCCCGGCCTGGACACGGCGCGGCAGCTGCTGATCGTGCACGACTTCCCGCACGGCTTCGACGACCGGGCGGTGACCCGGCTGCGGTACCTCGCCGACGAGGGCCCCGGCGTCGGCGTCCACCTCCTCATGGTGGCCGACCGGGAGGACGCCGCCGCGTACGGACCGGTGCTCGACCCCCTGTGGCGCTCGCTGCTGCGCCTCACGCCCGTGCCCGACGACCACCTCGCCGACCCGTGGGTCGGCCACGCCTGGTCGTACGAGCCCCCGGTCTTCCCGCCGGGTAGCGCGGTCCTGCGGCAGGTCCTCGCGCGCATCGCCGAAGCCTCTCCGGTAAAGCGGTTCTGACCTGGTCTTTTGAGGCCTCTTTATCCAGTCCTTTACCTTCTCTTGGTCTTTCGGGTACTGTTCTTCGTGCGGAGGGGAGTACTCCCCATGCGCGGCGTTCCCGTCAATACGGACGGATCCCATGATCCGGCCCGGGGCGTCGGCCCGAGGCGGTGCGAGCGCCGCGCGGGTGGAAGAGACCTCCGGCAGCGACGAAGCTGATCATGTAGCCGTACGACGCCGGAGGCGCAGTGGACGTTTCAATGACCCTGTGGGTGCTGACCATTCTCGGTCTGTGCGCCCTCATCGGAGCCGACTTCTTCATCGGGCGGAAGCCCCATGACGTCTCGGTCAAGGAAGCCGGAATCTGGACCGTCGTCTGGATCGTCCTCGCCGCGCTGTTCGGCCTCGGACTGCTGCTCTTCGGCAACAGCCAGGCGTCCGGCGAGTTCTTCGCGGGCTACATCACCGAGAAGTCGCTCAGCGTCGACAACCTCTTCGTGTTCGTCCTGATCATGGCGAAGTTCTCGGTCCCCTCCCACCTCCAGCAGCGCGTGCTGCTCGTGGGTGTGCTGATCGCCCTGGTCCTGCGCGCGATCTTCATCGCTGCGGGCGCCGCGATCATCGCGAGCTTCTCGTGGGTCTTCTACATCTTCGGCGCGTTCCTGATCTACACCGCCTGGAAGCTCATCCAGGAGGCGCGCTCCGACGAGGAGGAGGACGAGTTCGAGGAGAACCGTCTCCTCAAGACCGTCGAGAAGAAGTTCGGCGTCGCCGACCGGTACCACGGCACGAAGCTCTTCATCCGTGAGAACGGCAAGCGGATCATGACCCCGCTGATGGTCGTCATGCTCGCCATCGGCACCACGGACATCCTGTTCGCCCTCGACTCCATCCCGGCGATCTTCGGCCTGACCCAGGACCCGTACATCGTCTTCACCGCCAACGCCTTCGCCCTCATGGGTCTGCGCCAGCTGTACTTCCTGATCGGCGGCCTGCTCAAGAAGCTGGTCCACCTCAGCTACGGCCTGTCGGTGATCCTCGGCTTCATCGGCGTGAAGCTGGTCCTGCACGCGCTGCACGAGTCCGGGGTGCACGTCCCGGAGATCTCGATCCCGTTCTCGCTCGCGGTCATCTGCGGCGTCCTGATCGTCACCACGATCACCAGCCTCATCGCCTCCAAGAAGCAGGCGGAGCGCGAGAAGGAAGCGGTCGACGCCTGATACCGGTCGCCTGATACCTGACACGTCAGGCGCACGGCGAACGGCCGGCCAGGGGCACCCGCCCCGGGCCGGCCGTTCGCCGTTCCCGTCCGTCCGTTCGCCGCCCGTCAGGCCGGCGCCGCCTCCGGCGCCTCGGCGCGGGCGGGAAGCGTCTCCGGCAGGAGCGCGAAGCAGCCCAGGCTGACGAGGGCGACCAGGGTCAGATAGGCGGCGACGCCCCACGGCGGACCCGAGCCGCCGTCCGACAGCGTCGTGGCGACGATCGGCGTCAGGGCACCCCCGAGGACCCCGGCGAGGTTGTAGCCGACGGCCGCTCCCGTACAGCGCACACGGGGCTCGTAGAGCTCCGGGAGGTACGCGGCGACCACCGCGAACATCGTGATGAAGGCCAGCATCGAGCCGAGGAACCCGAGGAACATCAGCAGCGGCCGCGCGGTGTGCAGCAGGGCCACCATCGGGAACATCCAGAGGGCCGAGGCCGCGCACCCGGCCAGGCAGAGCGGGCGCCGGCCCCAGCGGTCCGCCAGGAGCGCGACGAACGGGGTGACGGCCCCCTTGATCGCCACCGCCGCCATGACGCACGTGAGCATGACCGTGCTGCTCACCCCGAGCCGCTCGGTGCCGTAGGCCAGCGCCCACGTCGAGACCGTGTAGAACACCGCGTACCCGACGGCGAGCGCGCCGGCCGTGAGCAGCACCAGGCGCCAGTGGCCGCGCGCCACCTCGGCCAGCGGCGCGCTCGCCCGCCGCCCCGAGGCGGAGAGCTCCTCGAACTGCGGGGTCTCCGCGAGCGAGGAGCGCAGCAGCAGCCCGACCGCCGCGAGGACGCCCGCCGCCCAGAACGGCACGCGCCAGCCCCACGAGCGGAACTCCGCGTCGCTCAGGCCCGCCGTGAGCGCCAGCATCACGCCGTTCGCGAGGAGGAAGCCGACGGCGGGCCCGATCTGCGGGAAGCTCGCCCACAGCGCGCGCCGGTGCGCCGGGGCGTGCTCGGCGGTCAGCAGGACGGCCCCGCCCCACTCGCCGCCGAGGCCGAGGCCCTGGAGGAAGCGGAGGAGGAGCAGGAGGAGGGGAGCGGCGATGCCGATCGTCGCGTACGTGGGGACGCAGCCGACCGCGACGGTGGCGCAGCCCGTCAGGAGCAGCGAGGCGAAGAGGACCGGCCGGCGGCCGTACCGGTCGCCGACGTGCCCGAAGAGGACCGAGCCGAGCGGCCGGGAGAGGAAGCCGACGGCGAAGGTGCCGAAGGCGGCCAGGGTCCCGGCGAGCGGGGAGAAGGTCGGGAAGAAGAGCGGGCCGAGGACGAGCGCGGCGGCGGTGCCGTAGACGAAGAAGTCGAAGAACTCGATGGCGGTGCCGACGAGCGAGGCCGTGGCGAGCCGGGTCATCGAGGGCGGGGCCGGTGCGGCCGGGGGAGCGGGGCTCGGGGGCGGGGGTGGCGACGGAGAGTCACTGGTGCGCATGTGGCGCCAACTACCCGACGCCGCTCCCGGTTACGCGGGGCGTGCGGTAGCGCGCGGCCGACGGACCGCGCGCCGTCCGTACGCTGCTGGTCACCCAGCCAGTACGCCCCCGGTCACCCGGCCCGTACGCCCCCGATCACCAGCCGCGCTCGCGCCACTCCGCGAGGTGCGGGCGCTCGTCACCGAGCGTGGTGTCCTTGCCGTGGCCCGGGTAGACCCAGGACTCGTCGGGCAGGACCGCGAAGAGCTTGGACTCGACGTCGTCCAGGAGCGTCGTGAAGTTCTTCGGGTCCTTCCAGGTGTTGCCCACCCCGCCAGGGAAGAGGCAGTCGCCGGTGAAGACGTGCGGGTGGCCGTGCGGGTCGTCGTAGACGAGCGCGATCGACCCCGGGGTGTGCCCTACGAGGCGGCGCGCGGTCAGCTCCACGCGGCCGACCCGGATCGTGTCGCCGTCCTCGACCGGTACGTCCGTGGGGACCGGGATGCCCTCCACGTCGTACGCGCCCGCGTACGTCCGCGCGCCGGTCGCGCGGACGACCTCGGCGAGGGCCTGCCAGTGGTCGCCGTGGCGGTGGGTGGTGACGACGGAGGCGATGCCGTCGTCACCGATCAGCGTGAGCAGCGTGTCGGCCTCGTTGGCCGCGTCGATCAGCAGCTGCTCGCCGGTGGCCCGGCAGCGCAGCAGGTACGCGTTGTTCTCCATCGGGCCGACCGCGACCTTCGAGATCATCAGGCCCGTCAGCTCGTGCACGTCCGCCGGTCCGCCTACCTTCACCGCTCCGCTGTACGTCATGGGCTCAGACTAGCCCCGGGCACCGACACCGACAGCGGCGGCAGCGGCGGCATCGGCCCGGGGCCGGTCGGGCGGGCCCTACAGCGCGGGGAGCTCCGGGAGCGGGCCGCCCTCGGTCTTCAGGGCGGAGCCGTCGCGGCGGCCGGAGAGCCAGCCGAGGAGCTCCGGAGCGGGCCCCGACACGGTCACCGTGGTGCCGGTGCCCTCGGGCGCGCCGGTCGTCCAGGTCCCCGTGCCGTCCGTGGCCTCGACCCGGGTCGGCGGCACGCCGGCGACGCCCGTCCAGCGGTCGGCGAGGAAGTCGATCTCCCGCCGGACGAACTCCTCGGGCAGGTCCTCCAGCTCGTAGCCGAGCCCCAGGTCGACGTGGTGCAGGTCCACCTCGACCCAGCGCCGGAAGGGGATGCGGAAGGCGTTGTCGGTGATGCCGTTGCGGAGCTCGACGACGCGGTTCCAGTCGGCGGGCTCGGCGCTCACGGACTGGAAGGCCTCGGCGGTCGCGCGGACGTCGGCGAGCTGCTCGGCGAGCGGGCGGCCGGAGTCGCGCTCGATGTCGGCGTCGCGGGTCGCGGCGTCGGGGTACATCGGACGGCCCTCGAAGACGTTCACGAGGGCTTCGGCGTTCCGGGCGAGGTGCGCGAGCACATGGCCGCGCGTCCAGCCGGGAAGCCGTGACGGCTCGGCCGTCACCGCGTTGTCCCAGGAGGCGGCCGCGGTCAGCAGGCGGTCGGTCGCTTCTTTGACGGAGACGAGATCACGTTCGTGGTCGATCATGGCGCCGACCCTAGCGCGACACTCGTTCGGGTGAAGCGGTCTCCAGAAGGCCGGAAATCGAATGTGCGTGCTATAGGCTCGACGGAAGCATCCGGCATCCTTGGTTGTTGGGTGTGTCAGGCACATCCGCTCTCTCAAGAAAGGTGCGGACCGGCGTGACCGACCGTCTCATCGTCCGCGGCGCCCGCGAGCACAACCTCAAGAACGTCTCGCTCGACCTGCCGCGCGACTCCCTGATCGTGTTCACCGGACTCTCGGGGTCGGGCAAGTCCTCCCTCGCGTTCGACACGATCTTCGCCGAGGGGCAGCGCCGGTACGTCGAGTCGCTCTCCTCCTACGCCCGGCAGTTCCTCGGCCAGATGGACAAGCCGGACGTCGACTTCATCGAAGGTCTGTCGCCCGCCGTCTCCATCGACCAGAAGTCGACCTCGCGCAACCCGCGCTCGACGGTCGGCACCATCACCGAGGTCTACGACTACCTCCGGCTGCTCTTCGCCCGCATCGGCAAGCCGCACTGTCCCGAGTGCCACCGGCCGATCTCCCGGCAGTCGCCCCAGGCCATCGTCGACAAGGTCCTGGAGCTCCCCGAGGGCAGCCGCTTCCAGGTCCTCTCGCCGCTCGTCCGCGAGCGGAAGGGCGAGTTCGTCGACCTCTTCGCCGACCTCCAGACCAAGGGCTACAGCCGTGCCCGGGTCGACGGCGTGACCGTGCAGCTGAGCGAGCCGCCGACGCTCAAGAAGCAGGAGAAGCACACGATCGAGGTGGTCGTCGACCGCCTCACCGTCAAGGACAGCGCCAAGCGCCGGCTCACCGACTCCGTCGAGACCGCCCTCGGCCTCTCCGGCGGCATGGTCGTCCTCGACTTCGTCGACCTCCCCGAGGACGACCCCGAGCGCGAGCGGATGTACTCGGAGCACCTCTACTGCCCCTACGACGACCTGTCCTTCGAGGAGCTCGAGCCGCGCTCGTTCTCCTTCAACTCGCCCTTCGGCGCCTGCCCCGACTGCACCGGCATCGGCACGCGCATGGAGGTCGACGCCGAGCTGATCGTCCCCGACGAGGACAAGTCGCTCGACGAGGGCGCGATCCACCCCTGGTCGCACGGCCACACCAAGGAGTACTTCGGCCGGATGATCGACGGCCTCTCCCAGGCCCTCGGCTTCCGCACCGACATCCCGTACGCCGGTCTTCCGCAGCGCGCGAAGAAGGCCCTCATGTACGGCCACAAGACCCAGATCGAGGTCCGCTACAAGAACCGGTACGGGCGCGAGCGCGCCTGGACCACCCCCGCCTTCGAGGGCGCCGTCTCCTTCGTGAAGCGGCGGCACGGCGAGGCCGAGAGCGACTCCAGCCGGGAGCGCTTCGAGGGCTACATGCGCGAGGTGCCCTGCCCCACCTGCCAGGGCACGCGCCTCAAGCCGATCGTCCTCGCGGTCACGGTCATGGACCGGTCCATCGCCGAGGTCTCCGCGATGTCCATCAGCGACTGCGCCGAGTTCCTCTCCCGCCTCACGCTGAACGCCCGCGACAAGAAGATCGCCGAGCGGGTCCTCAAGGAGGTCAACGAGCGGCTCCGCTTCCTCGTCGACGTCGGCCTCGACTACCTGTCGCTCAACCGGGCCGCCGGCACGCTCTCCGGCGGCGAGGCCCAGCGCATCCGGCTCGCCACCCAGATCGGCTCCGGCCTCGTCGGCGTGCTGTACGTGCTCGACGAGCCGTCCATCGGTCTCCACCAGCGCGACAACCACCGGCTCATCGAGACCCTGGTCCGGCTCCGGGACATGGGCAACACGCTCATCGTCGTCGAGCACGACGAGGACACGATCAACGTCGCCGACTGGGTCGTCGACATCGGCCCCGGCGCCGGCGAGCACGGCGGCAAGGTCGTCCACTCCGGACCCCTGAAGGAGCTCCTGGCCAACGAGGAGTCCATGACCGGGCAGTACCTGTCCGGCCGCAGGGCGATCCCCACCCCGGCGATCCGCCGCCCCGTGGACCCGGGCCGCGCGCTCACCGTCCACGGCGCCCGCGAGAACAACCTGCGGGACATCGACGTCTCCTTCCCGCTCGGCGTCCTCACGGCCGTCACCGGCGTCTCCGGATCCGGCAAGTCGACCCTGGTCAACGACATCCTCTACACCCACCTGGCCCGGGAGCTGAACGGCGCCAAGTCGGTGCCCGGACGCCACACGCGCGTGGACGGCGACGACCTCGTCGACAAGGTCGTGCACGTCGACCAGTCCCCGATCGGCCGGACCCCCCGGTCGAACCCGGCGACCTACACCGGCGTCTTCGACCACGTCCGCAAGCTCTTCGCCGAGACGATGGAGGCCAAGGTCCGGGGCTACCTGCCCGGCCGGTTCTCCTTCAACGTGAAGGGCGGCCGCTGCGAGAACTGCTCCGGCGACGGCACGATCAAGATCGAGATGAACTTCCTCCCGGACGTCTACGTCCCGTGCGAGGTCTGCCACGGCGACCGGTACAACCGGGAGACCCTGGAGGTCCACTACAAGGGCAAGTCCATCGCCGAAGTCCTGAACATGCCGATCGAGGAGGCCCTCGACTTCTTCGAGGCCGTCCCGACCATCGCCCGCCACCTGCGCACGCTCAACGAGGTCGGCCTCGGCTACGTCCGCCTCGGGCAGTCGGCGCCGACGCTCTCCGGCGGCGAGGCCCAGCGCGTCAAGCTCGCCTCCGAGCTCCAGAAGCGCTCCACGGGCCGCACGGTCTACGTCCTGGACGAGCCGACCACCGGTCTCCACTTCGAGGACATCTCGAAGCTGATCAAGGTCCTGTCGGGCCTGGTCGACAAGGGGAACTCGGTGATCGTCATCGAGCACAACCTCGACGTCATCAAGACGGCGGACTGGCTCATCGACATGGGACCCGAGGGCGGCAGCGGCGGCGGTCTCGTCGTCGCCGAGGGCACGCCCGAGGAGGTCGCCTCGGTCCCGGCCAGCCACACCGGCAAGTTCCTCCGCGAGATCCTCGGCGCCGACCGGATCAGCGACGCCGACGCGACCGTGCCGGCGGCACGCGGAGCGAAGAAGACGGCGGCGAAGAAGGCCCCCGCGAAGAAGGCCCCCGCGAAGAAGGCGGCGACCACGAAGGCCGCGGCCACCAAGGCCACCGCCCAGAAGGCCACCGCCACCAAGGCGGCCACCGCCACCAAGGCGACCAAGGCCGCCAAGGCCCCGGCCAAGAAGGCGACCACCCGCGCCCGCAAGGCCTGACCCGGCCCGACAGCCTCGCGGGGCCCCACCACGGGGCCCCGCGACGGCCTGTCGGAGGCCGCCGGTATCGTCGGTTCGGTCACCCTTGCCCCGATCCGACGCCACCGTGGAGCGCACATGTCCGGCCAGTCCAGCCGCCGCACCGTCCTGAAGGGTGCCGCCCTCGCCGGCGCCGCCGGGCTGGGAGCCGCCGCCTGTTCCACCGACTCCAAGCTCGGCCACGCCCAGGTCCCGACGCCGACCGCCCCGGTCCCGCTGGGCTCCCCCGACGAGGTCCCGGTCGGCGGCGCCAAGCTCTACCGCGAGCAGCGCGTCCTGGTCAGCTGCCCCGCCAAGGGCGAGTACAAGGCCTTCAGCGCCCAGTGCACCCACGCCGGCTGCGTCCTCGACAAGATCGAGGACAACGAGGGCAACTGCCCCTGCCACGGCAGCCGCTTCGACGTGACGACCGGCAAGGCGCTCAAGGGCCCCGCCACCGTCCCGCTCCCCGAGGTGCCCGTCCGCGTCGAGGGCGGCAAGCTCGTCGCGGGCCCGAAGGCCTGAGCCCCGCGGCCGGATCCCTCAGGACCAGTCCCAGTCGACCCCCAGGATCCCGGGCCGCACCCCCTGCTCCACGAGGTGCACCGTGCGGTGCCTGCCGCTCAGCGTCAGGTCCGCGCGGCCCCCGCGCGGCGCGCCCGCCGAGGTCTGGGCGAACCTCCGGCACCGCACGGGCAGCGCCGCCTCGTCGAAGCGGACCTGGAGGACGTACTGCCCTCCGGCGAAGCTGAAGCCCCGCATGTACTCCCCGCTCGGACCCGCCGTGCCGTCCTCGAAGCCGTACGAGAACAGGTGCGTGTCCCCGGCCCGCAGCCGCGCGTCGAAGAGCAGCTCCGCGACGACCACCCCCGTACCGGCGTGCCAGCGCACCCGGCCCGTCCGGCAGTTCTCCACGGCCCGGACGCCCACCCGGGACGGATCGCACCCCGGGTCGCCGTGGTGGATGGCGAGGTAGCGGTCCACGCCGTCCCGGTGGGCCCGCACGACGTGCTGCGACTCGCGCCCGACCAGCTCGCGCCCCGCCCCGATCCGTACCCGCTCGTGGTGCCCCACCGTGTGCAGCCCGCCGTCCGCCGGTGACTCCAGCTCCGCGAGGAGCTCCTCGACCGAGCCCGACGCCTCCACCAGGGAGCGGTACGAGCGGGCCGCCGGGCGCTCCACCTCCGACCGCCCCGACGAGTCGTCCGCCAGCAGCCGCAGCAGCGAGTTGCCGGGGAGCTGGAGCACCTCCTCCAGGGCGCGCACCGCCTTCAGCGACTCCGGCCGCTGCGGGCGGCGGGCCCCCTGCTGCCAGTAGCTGAGGCTCGTCACCCCGACCCGCACGCCCCGGTGCGCGAGATGGTGCTGCACCCGCTGGAGCGGCAGCCCGCGCACCGCGAAGGCGGTCCGCAGCGCCAGATGGAAGGGGCCGGTGTGCAGCAGCTGCGCCAGATCGGCCTCGGTGTGGCTCACGAGGACTCCTCGGTGAACTCGGTGAACGTTCACGACGGGGGAGCGGACCGTCGTGTCGCGGGCGGTGGGCGGGCAGGTGAGACGAGGGCGTCCGTTCACACCCCGGCCGCACCGTTCACAGACCGATGTCACCCCGCATTGAAGCGTGTTGACCCGCTTCCGACAACGGCCGATGCTCCTGACCAGCGTCCGGACGCGCTCCTCCACTCCCCACTCCCCACATCCCCACCCCCCGCCATGGGAGGAACGCGATGCGCAGCAGAAGAACCGTCCTCGCGGCACTCGCCGCAGCCGCCCTCTTCCTCGTCCCCACGACGTCGGCCTCCGCCGCCCCGTCGGGCGAGGACGCCGCCCTCGGCTACCGGCAGCTGAACATCACCATGCAGGCGCAGCAGAAGACCAACTGGTGCTGGGCCGCCGGCGGCAACACCATCGCCACCTGGTTCGGCCGGAACTACAGCCAGAACCAGTTCTGCAACGCCGCCTTCAACCGTCAGCAGGGCTACGAGTGCCCCAACGACCAGGCGACCCTCGGCAACGTCCAGAACGGCCTGAGCTGGGCGGGCATCAACCCCGGCTCCTACGTCACCGGCTGGCTCCGCTACTCGACCGTCCAGACCGAGATCAACGCGAACCGTCCGGTCGAGACCCGGATCCAGTGGTCGAGCGGCGGCGGTCACATGCACGTCCTGTACGGCTACGACGACTCCGGCAGCTGGGTCTACTGGGGTGACCCGTGGCCGTCCAGCGACCGGTACAACTGGGCGTCGCACGCCTGGTACGTCAACAACAGCTCCTTCTCCTGGACCCACTCGCTCTACCGGATCGGGGCGTGACGACGATGAACGGACGTGCCATGGGAGCCGGTCTGCTGACCGCCGCGGCCCTCGTCGCCCTCGGCGCCCTGGGGGCTCCGCAGGCCGCCGCGGCGGAGACCCTGCCGCCGGCGCCGACCCCCGAGCAGGCGGCGTCCGCGCCGGGGACCCTGGACACGCTGTCCCGGTTCTTCGCCCGCGACGGGGCGGTCGCCCGCTCCGCGGCGGCGCCGCGCGTCGAGGGCGGGTCCGTGCCGGTGCGGATACTCTCGCCGGACTTCGTCGCCGGGAAGCCGGGGGCGCCCGTCGCCCGCGTCGAGTTCCGGGCCAGCCGGGCCGTCGCCGCGGACGGCCAGAAGGCCTCGCTGTGGACGGTGAAGCAGCCGGGCGGCTGGCAGGTGGTGAACATCGCCACCGGCGACGACGAGATCCGGTACGCGGAGCAGGGCGGGCGCGTGCTGCCCGGCGGGATCGTGTTCCGCGAGCCGCAGATCGACGCGTGGTACGTCCAGAAGGGGGCGAAGGTGCTGCCCCTCGACGAGGACGCGGTACGGGCGGTGGGCGCGGGGGGCACGAGCCTGGACGCGTACCGGGAGCGGGTCGCCGCCGCGTACGGGGACAAGCTGCCGGGGTCGGCGTACGGGAAGAAGGGGGCTGCGGGCGGGTACGCGCCGCAGGCGGCGCAGGCGCCGGTCGCCGCCGACGGGCCGGCCGTCCCGGCCACCGCCGCGGCAGCCGCGGGCGGAAGCGGGCTGCTCGCCCTCGCGGGCGTGGGCGCGGTGCGGCGGCGGCGCGCACGGGGCGCGGGTCGGGGCGCGGAGGCCTAGGCACGGAAAGGGGCGCCGTTCCGTTGTGACCGCAACGGAACGACGCCCCGTTCCGTCCCGTCGGAGTGTCAGTCCCCGCCAGTAGGGTGGGGACCATGGCAGACCCCTCCAGCTACCGCCCCAAGCCGGGGCAGATCCCCGACTCCCCGGGGGTCTACAAGTTCCGCGACGAGCACCGCCGGGTGATCTACGTGGGGAAGGCGAAGTCCCTGCGTCAGCGGCTGGCGAACTACTTCCAGCCGATCGTCAGCCTGCACCCGCGCACGGCCACCATGGTGACCACCGCCGCCTCCGTGGAATGGACCGTCGTCTCGACCGAGGTCGAGGCCCTCCAGCTGGAGTACTCCTGGATCAAGGAGTACGACCCCCGGTTCAACGTCAAGTACCGGGACGACAAGAGCTATCCGTACCTCGCGGTCACGCTGAACGAGGAGTTCCCGCGCGTCCAGGTCCTGCGGGGCCACAAGAAGAAGGGCGTGCGCTACTTCGGGCCGTACGCGCACGCGTGGGCGATCCGCGAGACCGTCGACCTGATGCTGCGGGTCTTCCCCGTGCGGACCTGCTCGGCGGGCGTCTTCCGGAACGCGGCCTCGGCCGGCCGCCCCTGCCTCCTCGGCTACATCGGCAAGTGCTCGGCGCCCTGCGTGGGCCGGGTCACGCCCGAGGAGCACCACGAACTGGCCGAGGAGTTCTGCGACTTCATGGCCGGCCGCACCGGCACGTACATCCGCAGGCTCGAGAAGCAGATGATGATCGCGGCCGAGGACATGGAGTACGAGAAGGCCGCCCGGCTCCGTGACGACACAGAGGCCCTGCGCCGCGCCATGGAGAAGAGCGCGGTCGTCCTCGCGGACGCCACCGACGCCGACCTCATCGCCCTCGCCGAGGACGAGCTGGAGGCGGCCGTCCAGATCTTCCACGTGCGCGGCGGGCGCGTGCGCGGCCAGCGCGGCTGGGTCACCGACAAGGTCGAGGCCGTGGACACGGCCGGGCTCGTCGAGCACGCGATCCAGCAGCTGTACGGCGAGGAGAGCGGCGACGCCGTCCCCAAGGAGGTCCTGGTCCCGGCGCTGCCGGAGGACGTCGAGGCGGTCACGGCGTGGCTCTCCGGCCGCCGCGGGTCGAACGTCTCGCTGCGGGTCCCGCAGCGCGGCGACAAGAAGGACCTGATGGCGACGGTCGCGCGGAACGCGCAGCAGGCGCTCGTCCTGCACAAGACGAAGCGCGCGAGCGACCTGACGACCCGCTCCCGGGCCCTGGAGGAGATCGCCGAGGCCCTCGGCCTGGACTCGGCGCCGCTGCGGATCGAGTGCTTCGACATCTCGCACCTCCAGGGCGAGGACGTCGTGGCCTCGATGGTCGTCTTCGAGGACGGCCTGCCCCGCAAGAGCGAGTACCGCCGCTTCCAGATCAAGTCCTTCGAGGGCCAGGACGACGTCCGGTCCATGCACGAGGTGATCAGCCGCCGCTTCAAGCGCTACCTCGCCGAGAAGGAGAAGACGGGGGAGTGGACCGACGGGGACGTACCCGGCGGGGACGTGCCCGGCGGGGACGGCGAGGTCCCGGCCGAGGACCCCCGGGACGACGGGCGCCCCAAGCGGTTCGCGTACCCGCCGCAGCTCGTCGTGGTCGACGGCGGGCAGCCGCAGGTGGCGGCCGCCCAGCGGGCCCTGGACGAGCTGGGCATCGACGACGTGGCCGTCTGCGGCCTCGCCAAGCGCCTGGAGGAGGTCTGGCTGCCCGGGGACGACGACCCGGTGGTGCTGCCCCGCTCCAGCGAGGGGCTGTACCTCCTGCAGCGGGTGCGTGACACGGCTCACGACTTCGCCATCCGCTACCAGCGCTCCAAGCGGACGAAACGCATCCGGACCAGCCCCCTCGACGCGGTCCCGGGCCTCGGCGAGACACGGAAGCAGGCCCTGATCAAGCATTTCGGCTCGGTGAAGCGGCTCCGACAGGCGACAATCGAGCAGATCTGCGAGGTTCCGGGCATGGGCCGGAAGACCGCGGAGGCGGTTGTCGTGGCCCTCGCGCAGGCGGCCCCGGCGGCGCCCGCCGTGAACACGGCGACAGGAGAGATCATGGAAGACGACGGGGGCGGCACGGCATGACCGGGCACGGACAGCAGCACGACGAGCACGAACAGCGGAACCGGCTGGAGCAGCGGAACCAGCACGACGAGCACGACGAGCACGACCGAGAAGACGGAGCACGACACGTGAGTACGGGCACCAAGGAGACCCCCGGCGACAACGGCGCCGAGGCGGCCATCCCCGAGCTGGTGATCATCTCCGGCATGTCCGGAGCCGGCCGTTCCACCGCGGCGAAGTGTCTGGAGGACCTCGGCTGGTTCGTCGTCGACAACCTGCCGCCCGCGCTGATCCCCACCATGGTGGAGCTCGGTGCCCGCTCCCAGGGCAACGTGGCCCGGATCGCGGTCGTCGTCGACGTCCGCGGCCGGCAGTTCTTCGACAACCTCAGGGAGTCCCTCGCCGACCTGGACGCCAAGCAGGTCACCCGCCGGATCGTCTTCCTGGAGTCCTCCGACGAGGCCCTCGTCCGGCGCTTCGAGTCCGTCCGCAGGCCGCACCCCCTCCAGGGCGACGGCCGCATCACCGACGGCATCGCCGCCGAGCGCGACCTCCTGCGCGAGCTGCGCGGCGACGCCGACCTCGTGATCGACACCTCCAGCCTCAACGTCCACGAGCTGCGCGCCAAGATGGACGCCCAGTTCGCCGGCGACGAGGAGCCCGAGCTGCGGGCCACCGTCATGTCCTTCGGCTTCAAGTACGGCCTGCCGGTCGACGCCGACCTCGTCGTCGACATGCGCTTCCTGCCCAACCCGCACTGGGTCCCCGAGCTGCGCCCCTTCACCGGCCTCAACGAGGAGGTGTCGAACTACGTCTACAACCAGCCCGGCGCCAAGGAGTTCCTGGACCGCTACACGGAGCTCCTCCAGCTGATCGCCGCGGGCTACCGCCGCGAGGGCAAGCGGTACGTGACCATCGCCGTGGGCTGCACCGGCGGCAAGCACCGTTCCGTGGCCACCGCCGAGCGGCTCGCCGCCCGCATCGCCGCCGAAGGGGTCGAGACCGTCGTCGTGCACCGGGACATGGGGCGAGAGTGAAGCCGTACCGCCGCCGCGCCTCCACCCTGACGGGGCGGCGCACGCTCCGCAGGAGGGGCGCCCAGCCCAAGGTCGTCGCCCTCGGCGGCGGCATGGGCCTCTCGGCGTCCCTCGCCGCGCTCCGGCGGATCACCGGCGACCTGACGGCCGTCGTCACGGTCGCCGACGACGGGGGCTCCAGCGGCCGGCTCCGGGAGGAGCTCGGCGTGCTGCCCCCCGGCGACCTGCGCAAGGCGCTCGCCGCGCTCTGCGGCGACGACGACTGGGGCCAGACCTGGGCCCGGGTGATCCAGCACCGCTTCCAGTCCAAGGGCGAGATCAACGGCCACGCCGTGGGCAACCTGCTGATCGTCGCCCTCTGGGAGCAGCTCGGCGACCCCGTGCAGGCCCTGGACCTGGTGGGCCGGCTGCTCGGCGCCCAGGGCCGGGTGCTGCCCATGTCCGCCGTGCCGCTGGAGCTCCAGGCCCTGGTCAGGGGGCACGACCCGGAGCGGCCGGACGACGTGGACACGGTCCGCGGGCAGGCGACGGTGGCGCTCACCCCCGGCGAGGTGCAGTCCGTGCACCTCGTCCCGCACGACCCGCCGGCCGTGCCCGAGGCCGTCGAGGCGGTGCTCGACGCGGACTGGGTGGTCGTGGGTCCCGGATCCTGGTTCTCCTCGGTGATCCCGCACCTCCTGGTCCCCGAACTCCTGGACGCCCTGGTCGAGACCAAGGCCCGGAAGGTGCTCTCCCTGAACCTCGCGCCGCAGCCCGGAGAAACCGAGGGCTTCTCTCCGCAGCGTCATTTGGAGGTTTTGGGACGACACGCCCCTAAACTCGCCCTGGACGTGGTGCTCGCCGACGAGGCCGCCGTGCCCGATCGCGAGTCCCTCGCCGATGCCGCCAAGCGGCTCGGTGCCGCGGTCGAGCTGGCGCCGGTGGCCGGGCCCGACGGCTCCGCGAAGCATGACCCGGAGCTGTTGGCTGCCGCGTACGACCGTATTTTTCGGATGCATGGAAGGATCGGCCCATGGCGATGACGGCAGCGGTGAAGGACGAGATCTCCCGGCTTCCCGTCACCCGGACCTGCTGCAGGAAGGCAGAGGTCTCGTCGATCCTGCGGTTCGCGGGCGGGCTGCACCTGGTGAGCGGGCGCATCGTGATCGAGGCGGAACTCGACACGGCGATGGCGGCGCGCCGCCTGAAGCGGGACATTCTGGAGATCTTCGGACACAGCTCCGAACTGATCGTGATGGCACCCGGCGGACTGCGGCGCGGCTCGCGCTTCGTCGTGCGGGTGGTGGCGGGCGGCGACCAGCTGGCCCGTCAGACGGGACTCGTGGACGGCCGAGGCCGCCCCATCCGGGGTCTCCCCCCGCAGGTGGTCTCCGGCGCGACCTGTGACGCGGAGGCGGCCTGGCGCGGCGCCTTCCTCGCGCACGGCTCGCTGACCGAGCCCGGCCGGTCCTCCTCCCTGGAGGTGACCTGCCCCGGCCCCGAGGCGGCCCTCGCCCTGGTCGGCGCGGCCCGCAGGCTCTCCATCGCGGCCAAGGCCCGCGAGGTGCGCGGCGTGGACCGGGTCGTCGTCCGCGACGGCGACGCCATCGGCGCCCTGCTGACCCGGCTCGGCGCGCACGAGTCGGTGCTCGCCTGGGAGGAGCGGCGGATGCGGCGCGAGGTCCGCGCCACCGCCAACCGCCTGGCCAACTTCGACGACGCCAACCTGCGCCGCTCGGCCCGTGCCGCCGTCGCCGCCGGGGCCCGGGTGCAGCGCGCCCTGGAGATCCTCGCCGACGAGGTGCCCGAGCACCTCGCCGCCGCGGGCCGGCTGCGCATGGAGCACAAGCAGGCCTCCCTGGAAGAGCTGGGCGCGCTCGCCGACCCGCCGCTGACGAAGGACGCGGTGGCCGGCCGGATCCGCCGTCTGCTCGCGATGGCCGACAAGCGGGCGCAGGACCTGGGCATCCCCGGGACCGAGTCCAACCTGACCGAGGAGCTCGACGACAGCCTGGTCGGCTGACCCACCCCGACCCGTACCCGCCGCGAGCGAGCGGGCGCGGGAACCGCGAACTCCGTGCTGCCGGTGCCTTCCTGAGGCACCGGCAGCTCCGTCGTGTGCCCGCGAGGCACCCTTGACAGGCCCATGGGCGCCCATGAGCCTGGCGTCTGTTCACCTTCGAGGCAGGCACCACCAAGGGGGGCTCATGGGACGCAGAGCGAGATCGATCCTCGCCGCGGCTTCACTGCTGATCGCGGGAGTGGCGGCGGCACCCGTCGCCGGAGCACGGCCGGTCGACCGGGACGGCGGTGACGCCCTCTCCGTGTGGCGGGCCGTCGTCACCCAGGAGCAGGTCCCGCTGCTCCTCGAAGCGGGCGCCGACGCCCACGAGATGACCGAGCAGGTACCCGCCAGGGGCTCCGCCACCGTCGAGCTCTTCCTCACCGGACGGCAGGCCGGGCAGCTGCGCGGCCGGGGCGTCGAACTCGCCGAGCACCAGCTCACCGACCGGGCCGAACGCCGGGTCGCCGCCGCCGGCGACGGCGTCTTCCGCCCCTACGGCGGCGCGAACGGCCTCAAGCAGGAGATCCTCGACACCGCCCGGGCCAACCCCGGCCTCACGAAGGTCGTGTCGATCGGCAGGACCGTCAAGGGGCAGGACATCCTCGCCCTCAAGGTCAGCAAGGGCGCCCAGCGGACCAAGGACGGCTCCAAGCCCGCCACGCTGTACCTGTCCAACCAGCACGCGCGCGAGTGGATCACCCCCGAGATGACCCGGCGGCTGCTCCACCACTACCTCGACAACTACGGCAAGGACCAGCGGATCACCCGCGTCGTCGACTCCACCGAGCTGTGGTTCGTGCTCTCCGCCAACCCCGACGGCTACGACTTCACCCACGCCGACCCCGCCAACCGGCAGTGGCGCAAGAACCTCCGCGACAACGACGGGGACGGCCGGATCGCCGCGGGCGACGGCGTCGACCTCAACCGCAACTTCGCCTACAAGTGGGGCTACGACAACGAGGGTTCCTCGCCCGACCCGGCCGACGAGACCTTCCGCGGCACCGGCCCCATGTCGGAGCCCGAGACGAAGGCCCTCGACCGCTTCCAGAAGCGCATCGGTTTCTCGTACGGCGTCAACTACCACTCGGCCGCCCAGCTCCTGCTGTACGGCGTCGGCTGGCAGGTCGCCACCGACACGCCCGACGACATCGCCCTCAAGGCGCTCGCCGGCACCCCGCAGAAGTCCGCCGTCCCCGGCTACCGGCCGCAGGTCTCCTCGGAGCTGTACACCACCAACGGCGAGGCCGACGGACACGCCGCCAACGTCAACGGCATGCAGATGTTCACCCCGGAGATGTCGACCTGCGCCACCGCCTCCCGGGTCGACCCGGACGACGCCTGGGAGGCCGCCGACTGCGCCTCCGTCTTCACCTTCCCGGACGACGAGAAGCTGATCCAGGCCGAGTTCGCCAAGAACATCCCCTTCGCGCTGGCCGTCGCCGAGAGCGCCGCCCGCCCCGACCGGCCCGTCTCCCCGGTCGGCACCGAGGCCGCCGACCTCACCCCGAAGACCTTCACCACCTCCTACGCCCGCGGCGGGGAGCAGGAGGTCGCGGTCACGGCGCGCAAGTCCCTGCGCGACAAGACCCTCACGTACCGGATCAACGGCGGGCGCCTCCACCGCGAACGCCTCGGCGCCTGGGAGGGCGGCGAGACGTACGGCGGCGAGGACAACCTGTACTACGACGAGTACCGCGCCGAGGTCGAGGGCGCCCGGCCCGGCGACTCCGTCGAGGTCCGCTTCACCGCCCGCACCCCCGAGGGCAGGGCGACCGCCTCCGCCCCCTTCACCTACACCGTCGCCGAGCGGCCCCGCGGCGACGTCCTCGTCCTCGCCGACGAGGGCGGCACCACCGCGGGCCGCCACACCGCCGCGTACGTGAAGGCGCTCGCCGACAACGGCCGCTCCGCCGCCGTCTGGGACGTCGCCACCCAGGGCGCGCCCGACGCCCTCGGCGTCCTCTCCCACTTCCGCACCGTCGTCTGGTACACCGGCGCCGATCAGCCCTCCGGGCCCACCCAGCTCGCCGTGCGCGCCTTCCTCAACGAGGGCGGCAAGCTGATCAACGCCGGCGAGAAGTCCGGCGGGCTCACCCGGGTCGGCCGGGCCGAGACCAACGACTTCGCCCAGTACTACCTCGGCGCCTACCACCGCGCCGCCCTCGGACAGCCGCCCGCCTTCGCCGGCGGCGGCGCCCTCGCGGGCGTCCGCGCGGGCCTCGGCTCCGCCGACGGCAACCCGCTCGACAACGCCGGCGCGTACACCGTCACCTCCGACGCCCTCGCGCCCGACGCCTTCCCGCAGTTCGCGAGCAGCGCCTCGGCCGGCGACTACCCCGGCGTCCGCACCCCCTTCGAGCCCGCCGAGGGCACGACCTTCGCCGCCGTCCGGCACGCCGACGACACCTGGGCCCGGCTCGCCAGGACCGTCGACCTCACCGGCGTCACCGCCGCCGAGCAGCCCCGGCTCGACTTCCAGGTCAGCTACGACACCGAGCCCGGCTACGACAACCTCGTCGTCGAGGCCCACACCGTCGGCCAGGACGACTGGACCACCCTGCCCGACCGCAACGGGGCCACCTCCACCGAGCCCCCGGCCGACTGCGGCGAGGGCTACTACCTGCGCGGCCACCCCTTCCTCACCCGCTACCTCACCCTCGGCGCGGACGGCTGCGCGCCCACCGGCACCACCGGCTCCTGGAACGCCTTCACCGGCCCCTCCAACGGCTGGCGGCAGGCCTCCGTCGACCTGAGCGCCTGGGCCGGCAAGCAGGTCGAGCTGGCGATCTCGTACGTCTCCGACCCCGGTACGGGCGAGATGGGCGCCTTCGTCGACGACACCCGGTTCGTCACCGCCTCCACCACCCAGGCGGAGGGCTTCGAGACCGGCCTCGGCCCCTGGACCACACCCGGCGCACCGGCCGGCAGCCCGGGCAACGCCGCCGACTGGTCGCGCTCCCCGGCGCTCTTCCACTCGCAGGCCGCCGTCACCACCGACGACACCGTCCTCCTCGGCTACGGACTGGAGCACGTGCCCGCCGCGGCCGACCGCGCGAGGCTCCTCGGGAGGGCCCTCGGCGTGCTCCGCCGCTGACGGAGAGTAATGGGGGCGAAGGTCCCGTGGCGGCCCGTACCCCTTGGGGGGTATGGGCCGTCGGCCTTTGGTGTTCACTTTCCGGACTCGCGCGGTCGCGCTGGATGTCTCCCCCGGGCGCCCGGAGCGGTAGGGTCGTAAGTGGTCGGGGACATCCCAAAAAATCAGATTTCTCGCCGGCGTCGAACACACCGGCGTAGCTAACGAGGAGATCGGTTCGTGACGATCCGCGTAGGCATCAACGGCTTTGGCCGCATCGGCCGGAACTACTTCCGAGCGCTCCTTGATCAGGGTGCTGACATCGAGATCGTTGCCGTCAACGACCTGGGTGACACCAAGACCACGGCCCACCTGCTGAAGTACGACACCATCCTGGGCCCGCTCAAGGCCGAGGTCTCCCACACCGCCGACAGCATCACGGTCGACGGCCACACCATCAAGGTGCTCTCCGAGCGCAACCCGGCCGACATCCCCTGGGGTGAGCTGGGCGTCGACATCGTCATCGAGTCGACCGGCATCTTCACCAAGAAGGCCGACGCCGAGAAGCACATCGCCGGTGGCGCGAAGAAGGTCCTCATCTCGGCTCCGGCCACCGACGAGGACATCACCGTCGTCATGGGCGTCAACCAGGACCAGTACGACGCGGCCAACCACCACGTCATCTCCAACGCCTCCTGCACCACCAACTGCGTGGCGCCGATGGCGAAGGTCCTCGACGAGAACTTCGGCATCGTCAAGGGCCTCATGACCACGGTCCACGCGTACACCAACGACCAGCGCATCCTGGACTTCCCGCACAAGGACCTGCGCCGCGCCCGCGCCGCCGCGGAGAACATCATCCCGACCACGACCGGTGCCGCCAAGGCCACCGCCCTGGTCCTCCCGCAGCTCAAGGGCAAGCTCGACGGCATCGCGATGCGCGTCCCGGTCCCGACCGGCTCCGCCACCGACCTGGTCGTCACCCTCGACCGCGAGGTCACCAAGGACGAGGTCAACGCCGCGTTCAAGAAGGCCTCCGAGGACGGCGCCCTCAAGGGCGTCCTCTACTACACCGAGGACCCGATCGTCTCCTCGGACATCGTCAGCGACCCGGCGTCGTGCACCTTCGACTCCCTCATGACGATGGTCCAGGACGGCAGGACCGTCAAGATCCTGGGCTGGTACGACAACGAGTGGGGCTATTCCAACCGTCTCGTCGACCTCACCGTCTTCGTCGGTGGTCAGCTCTAAATAGACTTCAGGGCAGGCTTTCGATGTGAGCAGGGCTCGGGCAGCGCAACGCCGCGCTGTGCGAGCCCTGTTTGTGTGCTCCACCGCGTACCAAGGAGTCAGTGACAGATGAAGACGATCGACGAGCTTCTCGCCGAGGGCGTCTCCGGCAAGCGGGTGTTCGTCCGCGCCGACCTCAACGTGCCGCTCGACGGCACGACCATCACCGACGACGGCCGCATCCGCGCCGTCGTCCCCACCGTGAAGGCGCTCGCCGACGCCGGCGCCCGTGTCGTGGTCGCCTCGCACCTGGGCCGCCCCAAGGGCGCCCCGGAGGCGAAGTTCTCCCTCGCCCCCGCCGCCGCCCGCCTCGGCGAGCTGCTCGGTGCCGACGTGGCCTTCGCGACCGACACGGTCGGCGACTCCGCCACCGCGACCGTCGCCGGCCTGGCCGACGGCCAGGTCGCCGTGATCGAGAACCTCCGCTTCAACGCCGGCGAGACCTCGAAGGACGACGCCGAGCGCGGCGCCTTCGCGGACCAGCTGGCCGCCCTCGCCGACGTGTACGTCGGCGACGGCTTCGGCGCCGTGCACCGCAAGCACGCCTCGGTGTTCGACCTGCCGGGCAAGCTCCCGCACGCCGCCGGCTACCTCATCGCCACCGAGGTCGGCGTCCTGAAGAAGCTCACGGACGACGTCAAGCGGCCCTACACCGTCATCCTCGGCGGCGCCAAGGTCTCCGACAAGCTCGCCGTCATCGACGAGCTGCTCGGCAAGGCCGACCGCCTGCTGATCGGCGGCGGCATGGCGTACACCTTCCTCAAGGCCAAGGGGTACGAGGTCGGCATCTCCCTCCTCCAGGAGGACCAGATCCCGACCGTCCTGGAGTACATGGAGCGCGCCGAGAAGAACGGCGTCGAGCTCGTCCTCCCCGTGGACGTCCTCGTCTCCACGGACTTCCCCGACCTGAAGACGAAGGCCCCGGCCACCTTCGAGACCGTCGACGCGGACAAGATCCCCGCGGACATGGAGGGCCTGGACATCGGCCCCAAGTCCCGCGAGCTCTTCGCCGCGAAGATCGCCGACGCGGAGACCGTCTTCTGGAACGGACCGGTGGGCGTCGCCGAGCACCCCGACTACGCCGGGGGCACCGCCTCCATCGCGCGGGCGCTGCTCAACTGCGACGGCTTCACCGTGGTCGGCGGTGGCGACTCCGCCGCCGCCGTCCGCAACCTGGGCTTCGACGAGAATGCCTTCGGACACATTTCGACCGGCGGCGGCGCCTCCCTCGAGTACCTCGAGGGCAAGACGCTTCCCGGCCTCGCCGCACTGGAGGGCTGAACCCTTATGACCACCCGCACCCCGTTCATGGCGGGCAACTGGAAGATGAACCTCAACCACCTCGAGGCCATCGCCCACGTCCAGAAGCTCGCCTTCGCCCTGACGGACAAGGACTACGACGCCTGTGAGGTCGCCGTCCTCGTCCCCTTCACCGACCTGCGGTCCGTCCAGACCCTGGTCGACGGCGACAAGCTGAAGATCAAGTACGGCGCCCAGGACATCTCGGCGCACGACTCCGGCGCCTACACCGGCGAGATCTCCGGCCTCATGCTGTCCAAGCTGAAGTCCGCCTACGTGGCCGTCGGCCACTCCGAGCGCCGCCAGTACCACGCCGAGAACGACGAGGTCTGCAACGCCAAGGTGAAGGCCGCCTTCAAGCACGGCATCACCCCGATCCTCTGCGTCGGCGAGGGCCTGGACATCCGCAAGGCGGGCAACCAGGTCGAGTACACCCTCGCGCAGGTCGACGGCGGCCTGAAGGACGTCCCGGCCGAGCAGGCCGAGACCATCGTGATCGCGTACGAGCCCGTCTGGGCGATCGGCACCGGCGAGGTCGCCACCCCCGAGGACGCGCAGGAGGTCTGCGGGGCGATCCGCGGCCGCCTCGCGGAGCTGTACTCGCAGGAGCTGGCCGACAAGGTCCGCATCCAGTACGGCGGCTCGGTCAAGGCCGGCAACGTCGCCGCGATCATGGCGCAGCCGGACGTCGACGGCGCCCTGGTGGGCGGCGCGGCGCTGGACGCCGACGAGTTCGTCAAGATCGTGCGCTTCCGCGACCAGTGACCCCGCCGGTGAGTATGCGGTAGCGGAGTTACGTCGTACCCTTGCGGGGGTCGGGCAGGTGCCCGGCCCCCGTCCGTATAAGTCCGAGGAAGTTGGTCCAGCCGTGGTTATGGGGTTCTCGATCGCCCTGATCGTCTTCAGCGCGCTGCTGATGCTGCTCGTGCTGATGCACAAGGGGAAGGGCGGCGGCCTCTCCGACATGTTCGGTGGCGGCATGCAGTCGTCCGTCGGCGGCTCCTCGGTCGCCGAGCGCAACCTCGACCGGATCACCGTCGTGGTCGGTCTGCTCTGGTTCGCCTGCATTGTGGTACTCGGCCTGCTGATGAAGTTGGACGGGTAACTCCAATCACTGGACGCGCGTTGGGCCTTACGTAGACTGGGGCATCTTCGAGCACCATCACGCAGGGAGTTACGACCGTGGCAAGTGGCAACGCGATCCGGGGAAGCCGGGTCGGAGCGGGGCCGATGGGGGAGGCCGAGCGGGGCGAGTCGGCACCGCGCCTCCGCATCTCCTTCTGGTGCTCGAACGGGCACGAGACGCAGCCGAGCTTCGCCAGTGACGCGGCGGTCCCGGAGACCTGGGACTGCCCCCGCTGCGGATTCCCGGCAGGTCAGGACCGTGACAACCCGCCGGACCCGCCGCGCACGGAGCCGTACAAGACCCACCTCGCCTACGTGCGGGAGCGGCGCAGCGACGCGGACGGCGAGGCGATCCTCGCCGAGGCGCTCGCCAAACTGCGGGGCGAGATCTGAGCACGGCGTGATGCTGTGATGTGTTGAAGACCCGATGAAGGGCCTTGACCGCGAACTTCTGTTCGCGGGCAGGGCCCTTCGCCGCGTTCCGCTCGGCGTCGCGTCACCACCCTTCCGAATCAATTAGGTTGGAGGGGCAGCGGGGCAGACAAACGAGAAGAAATGGGCGATGTCCGATATGAAGAACGAAGGCCGCACGAGGCTCAACCAGCTGCCCGAGTGGGCGGCCCTCGGCAAGCACCGTGAGCAGCTGGGCGACACCCACCTGCGCGAGCTCTTCGCCGCCGAGCCGACGCGCGGCACCGACCTCACCCTGCGGGTCGGCGACCTCTACCTGGACTACTCCAAGCAGCTCGTCACCGACGAGACGCTGAACCTGCTGCGCGAGCTCGCCGCCGCCACCGGCGTGGCCGAGCTGCGCGACGCCATGTTCCGCGGCGAGAAGATCAACACCACCGAGGACCGCGCCGTCCTCCACACCGCGCTGCGCGCCCCCCGCGGGGCCGTCGTCGAGGTCGACGGCGAGAACGTCGTCCCCGGCGTGCACGCCGTCCTCGACAGGATGAGCGCCTTCGCCGACACCGTCCGCGCGGGCGGGTGGACCGGTCACACCGGCAAGCCGATCAAGAACATCGTGAACATCGGCATCGGCGGCTCCGACCTCGGCCCCGCCATGGCCTACGAGGTCCTCCGCTCCTTCACCCAGCGGGACCTGACGTTCCGTTTCGTCTCCAACGTGGACGGCGCCGACCTCCACGAGGCCGTCCGCGACCTCGACGCCGCCGAGACGCTCTTCATCGTCGCCTCGAAGACCTTCACCACCATCGAGACGATCACCAACGCCACCTCCGCCCGGGACTGGCTCCTCACCGAGCTGAGGGCCGGCCAGGACGCCGTCGCCAAGCACTTCGTCGCCCTCTCGACCAACGCCGAGAAGGTCGAGGAGTTCGGCATCGACACGGCCAACATGTTCGAGTTCTGGGACTGGGTCGGCGGCCGCTACTCGTACGACTCCGCCATCGGCCTCTCCCTCATGATCGCCATCGGCCCGGAGCGCTTCCGCGAGATGCTCGACGGCTTCCACCTCGTCGACGAGCACTTCCGCACGGCCCCGCCCGAGGAGAACGCGCCGCTCCTCCTCGGCCTCCTCGGCGTCTGGTACGGCGCGTTCTTCGACGCCCAGTCGCACGCCGTCCTGCCGTACTCCCACTACCTCTCCAAGTTCACCGCCTACCTCCAGCAGCTCGACATGGAGTCCAACGGCAAGTCGGTGGACCGCGACGGCAACCCCGTCGACTGGCAGACCGGACCCGTCGTCTGGGGCACCCCCGGCACCAACGGCCAGCACGCCTACTACCAGTTGATCCACCAGGGCACCAAGGTCATCCCGGCCGACTTCATCGCCTTCGCCCGGCCCGTCGAGGACCTCCTCCCCGGCCTCGTCGCCCAGCACGACCTGCTCATGGCGAACTTCTTCGCCCAGACCCAGGCGCTCGCCTTCGGCAAGACGCCCGAGGAGGTCCGGGCCGAGGGCGTCCCCGAGGAGCTCGTCCCGCACAAGACCTTCCTCGGCAACCACCCCACCACCACGATCCTGGCCGACGCGCTCACCCCGTCCGTCCTCGGCCAGCTCGTCGCGCTCTACGAGCACAAGGTCTTCGTCCAGGGCGCCGTCTGGAACATCGACTCCTTCGACCAGTGGGGCGTCGAGCTCGGCAAGGTCCTCGCCAAGAAGATCGAGCCGGTCCTGACGGCCGCCGACGGGGCCGAGGGCGGCGACCGCCTCGACAGCTCCACCGCCGGACTCGTCTCCGCCTACCGCACCCTGCGCGACCGGGGCTGACCGCGTGACGGGGGAGGACGCGGTGCGGCTGAGGCCGCCGAGGAACGCCGTGGACGCGCGGGCCGTCACCTGGTGGCGCACCCGCGTCCTGGCGACCACCGCCGTGCCGGTGGCCGTCCTCGGCGTCCTCGGGGCGCTCGTCGGGCCCGCCCGGTCCTGGCTGCTCCTGGCGGCCGGGACCGCGGCGGCCCTGGGCCTCGGCTGCGCCGCGTTCCTCCCCGCCTGGTGGTTCCGCGTGCACCGCTGGGAAGTCACCGACGAGGCCGTGTACGTCCGCACCGGGGCGCTCTGGCAGGAGTGGCGGATCGCCCCGATGTCCCGGATCCAGACCGTCGACACCACAAGGGGCCCGCTGGAGCAGCTCTTCCGGCTCGGCACCGTCACGGTCACCACCGCCTCCTCCAAGGGCGCCCTGCGGATCGCGGGCCTCGACCACGAGCTCGCCGCCGGGCTCGCCGAGCGGCTCACCGCCCTCACCCAGGCGGCGCCCGGGGACGCCACATGACCGAGGGCGGCCCCGGAGGCGAGTGGCGGCGCCTCGACCGGCGCATGCTGCTGGCCACCGCCGCCGTCCTGTGCGGTGTGGCCGGCGGTGCCGGAGTGCCCGTGGCGGCCGGCCTCGCCGGCTCCCGGCCCCTGTGGCAGGCCCTCTCCTGGGTCCTCGCCGGAGCGCTCCTCCTCGTCCTCGGCGGCACCGCCGCCGACTACGTCCGCTGGCGCCGCACCCGCTACCGCATCGGCCCCGAGCGGGTCGAACTCCACACCGGGCTCCTCCTGACGAAGCGCCGCTCCCTGGCCCGCGAACGCATCCGCAGCGTCGACCTCACCGCCAACCCCCTGCAACGCCTCCTCGGCCTCGTCGAGGTCCGCATCGGCACCGGTGAGAGCACCGGCGGCAGCGAGTCCACGCTCGAACTCGACCTGGTCACCCGTGCCGAGGGCGAACGCCTCCGCCACGAACTCCTCGCCCGTGCCGCGACCGGCCCCGCCGACGGGCCCGACGACGGCGTCCTCGCCGCCGTCGACCCGCGGTGGATCCGCTACGCACCGCTCTCCTTCGTCGCCCCCGCCCTCGGCGGCGCGGCCGCCGGGTCCGTGATGCAGGTCAGCGAGTGGTTCGGCGCCCAGGCCGCGGTCATCGACTGGATAGGGGACCGCTTCCGGGACGTCTCCCTCGCCTGGATGCTCGTCGACCTGGTCCTCGTCGCCACCGCCGTCGGGGCCGTCGGAGCCCTCGGGCTCTGGATCGAGATGTGGTGGAACTACCGGCTGGAGCGCGAGCCCGGCGGCACCCTGCGCGTCCGCCGCGGGCTCCTCACCGCCCGCTCGGTCTCCCTGGAGGAGCGCCGGCTGCGCGGGATCGAGCTCGTCGAGCCGCTCGGGGTGCGCCTGGCGCGGGCGGCCCGCGTCGACGCCGTCGCCACCGGCCTCGCGAAGGACGACGGGGACAAGCACGCTGACCTCAAGACCCTGCTGCCCGCCGTGCCCAGGGCCCTCGCCGACCGGGTCGCCGCCCAGGTCCTCCGCGAGGCGGAACCGCCCACCGCCGCCCCGCTCGCCGCCCACCCCCGCGCCGCCAGGACCCGCAGGCTGCGCTGGGCCCTGTGGTCCGTCGCCGTCCCGGTCGCCGCCCTCGCCGTGCTCGGACTCCTCCTGACCCCGGTCCTGCTGTACGTGGCGGGCGGCTGCGCCCTCGTCCTCACCCCGCTCGCGGTGACCCTCGCCCGCGACGCCTACCGCGGCCTCGGGCACGGCGTCAGCGGCGGCTTCCTCGTGACCCGTTCGGGCACGCTCCGGCGCACCACGGTCGCCCTCCAGCGCTCCGGCGTCATCGGCTGGACCGTCAAGCAGTCGTACTTCCAGCGCCGGGCCGGCATCCTCACGCTGACCGCCACGACGGCGGCGGGGGAGGGGGCGTACGACGTCCTGGACGCGGGCGAGAGCCAGGGCCTGGCCTTCGCCGCAGGGGCCGTACCGGGGCTCCTGACGCCGTTCCTGGAACCCGTACCCGTGCCCGTGCCCGCCCACGTGCACACGAAGGAGGCCCGGCCCACCGACAGGTGAACCGGGCCTCCTTGAGGCGGCGTCAGGCCGTGCGTCAGGCCGAGGCCGGCGGGTACAGCTCCCGCGGCAGCTCGGAGGCGGCGGCCGCGTCCAGCAGCCACAGCGTCCGGGAGCGCCCGTAGGCGCCGGCCGCCGGGGCCTGCACCTCGCCCGCGCCCGACAGCGCGACGGCCGCGGCCTTCGCCTTGTCCTCGCCGGCCGCGAGCAGCCAGACCTCGCGCGCCGACCGGATCGCCGGAAGGGTCAGCGAGACGCGCAGCGGCGGCGGCTTGGGAGCGCCGTGCACCCCGACCACCGTCCGCTCGGTCTCACGGACCGCCGGGAGCTCCGGGAAGAGCGAGGCCACGTGCGTGTCCGGGCCGACGCCCAGCATCAGCACGTCGAACTCCGGCGCCGAACCGTTCTCCGCCGCCGCGGCCAGCTCCTCCGCGTACGCGGCGGCGGCCGAGTCGACGTCACCGTACGGCCCGTCCGACGCGGGCATCGCGTGCACCCGCGCCGGGTCGAGCGGCACGCGGTCGAGCAGCGCCTCACGGGCCTGCGTCACGTTCCGCTCCGGGTCGCCCTCGGGGAGGAACCGCTCGTCGCCCCACCAGAGGTCGAGCCGCGACCAGTCGACGGCGTCCCGCGCGGGCGCCGAACCGAGCGCCGCGAGCAGGCCGTTGCCGTTGCGGCCGCCGGTCAGGACGACCGAGGCGGAGCCACGGGTGGCCTGGGCGTCGACGATCCGGGTGATGAGCCGGGCCGCGGCGGCCTGGGCCATCAGCTCCTTGTCGCGGTGGACGACCAGCTGAGGGGTGCTCACTTGGCCGCCGCCTTCTTGGCCGGGGCCTTCTTCGCGGCGCTCTTCGCCGCGGGCTCGGCCGGGGCGTCCGTGGCCCCGGCCTCGGCCGTCACGTCGGCCTCGGCCGTCACGTCGACGACCTGCGGGGCCTCGGGGGCGACCGTCGCCGCCTCCTCGTCCAGCCGTTCCAGGCCGAACCTGAGCGCCGTCGCGTAGGTGTCGTCCGGGTCGAGGCGGCGCAGCTCCTCCGCGATCAGCTCGGCCGTGTCACGGCGCTTGAGCGCCACGCCCCGGTCCGGCTGGCCCTGGATGGAGAGCGTCGCGAGCGAGCCGTCGGGCCGGTCGAGGACGATCGGACCCGCGCTGGACTCGAGGCGTACGGAGGTGAGGCCGGGGCCCGCCGACGTCGTGCGCCGGACCGGCACCTTCAGCCGCTCGGCCAGCCACATCGCGAGCAGCTCGACGCTCGGGTTGAACTCCTCGCCCTCGACCTCGGCCGAGGTGACCCGGCACGCGACCTGGTCGAGCGCGGCGGCCAGCATCGAGCGCCACGGGGTGATCCGGGTCCACGAGAGGTCCGTGTCGCCGGGGGTGTACGTGTCCGCCCGCGCCGTCAGCTCCTGGATGGGCTGCTCGGCGGAGTAGGTGTCGGTCACCCGGCGCTGGGCGAGCGCGCCCAGCGGGTCGTTCGCCGGGTCGGTCGGCGCGTTCACCGGCCACCAGACGACGACGGGGGCGTCCGGGAGGAGCAGCGGAAGCACCACCGACTGGGCGTGGTCGACGACCTCGCCGTACAGCCGGAGGACAACCGTTTCGCCGGTGCTGGCGTCGGCGCCGAGGCGGACCTCGGCGTCGAGCCGTGCCTTGGCGCGGTCCCGCGGCGAGCGCGAGACCCGCTTGATGACGACGAGGGTCCGCGAGGGGTGCTCGCGGGACGCCTCGTTGGCCGCCTTCAGCGCGTCGTAGGCGTTCTCCTCGTCGGTGACGATCACGAGGGTGAGCACCATGCCGACGGCCGGCGTGCCGATCGCCCGCCGCCCGAGCACCAGCGCCTTGTTGATCTTGGAGGACGTGGTGTCCGTCAGGTCGGTCTTCATGGCCGGCGCCAGCTCCTGCCGTCTCGTGCGAGCATCTCGTCCGCCTCGACCGGACCCCAGGTCCCGGACTGGTACTGCGCGGGCTTGCCGTGCGTGTCCCAGAACTGCTCGATCGGGTCGAGGATCTTCCAGGACAGCTCGACCTCCTCGACGCGCGGGAAGAGGTTCGAGTCGCCGAGCAGGACGTCGAGGATGAGCCGCTCGTACGCCTCGGGGCTGGACTCCGTGAAGGACTCGCCGTAGGCGAAGTCCATGGACACGTCCCGGATCTCCATCTGGGTGCCGGGCACCTTGGAGCCGAACCGCACCGTCACGCCCTCGTCCGGCTGGACCCGGATGACGATGGCGTTGCGGCCGAGTTCCTCGGTCGCGGTGTGGTCGAAGATGGAGTGCGGGGCGCGCTGGAAGACGACCGCGATCTCGGTGACGCGGCGGCCGAGGCGCTTGCCCGTACGGAGGTAGAAGGGGACGCCCGCCCAGCGGCGGTTGTCGATCTCCAGCTTCACGGCCGCGTAGGTGTCGGTCTTCGACTCGGGGTCGATGCCGTCTTCCTGCAGGTAGCCGACGGCCTTCTCGCCGCCCTGCCACCCGGCCGCGTACTGGCCGCGGACCGTGGACTTGCCCAGGTCCTTCGGGAGCTTCACCGCGCCGAGGACCTTGGTCTTCTCCGCCGCGAGGGCGTCGGCGTCGAAGGTCGCCGGCTCCTCCATCGCGGTCAGCGCGAGGAGCTGGAGCAGGTGGTTCTGGATGACGTCACGGGCGGCGCCGATGCCGTCGTAGTACCCCGCCCGGCCGCCGATGCCGATGTCCTCGGCCATGGTGATCTGGATGTGGTCGACGTACGACCGGTTCCAGATCGGCTCGAAGAGCGTGTTGGCGAAGCGGAGCGCCAGGATGTTCTGGACGGTCTCCTTGCCGAGGTAGTGGTCGATCCGGAAGACCTCGTTCGGCGGGAAGACCTCGTGGACGACCTCGTTGAGCTCCTTGGCGGAGGCCAGGTCGTGCCCGAAGGGCTTCTCGATGACCGCGCGGCGCCACGAGCCGTCCTTCTGGTCCGCCAGCCCGTGCTTCTTCAGCTGCTGGACGACCTTGGGGAAGAACTTCGGGGGAACCGAGAGGTAGAAGGCGAAGTTGCCGCCGGTGCCCTGCGCCTTGTCCAGCTCCTCGACGGTGGACTTCAGCTGCTCGAAGGCGTCGTCGTCGTCGAAGTCGCCCTGGACGAACCGCATGCCCTGGATCAGCTGCTGCCACACCTCCTCACGGAACGGCGTACGCGCGTGCTGCTTGACGGCCTCGTGGACCTCCTGCGCGAAGTCCTCGTCCTGCCACTCGCGCCGGGCGAAGCCGATGAGCGAGAAGCCCGGCGGCAGCAGGCCGCGGTTGGCCAGGTCGTAGACGGCGGGCATCAACTTCTTACGGGACAAATCGCCCGTGACGCCGAAGATCACCAGACCCGACGGCCCCGCGATGCGCGGGAGCCGTCGGTCGGCGGCGTCACGGAGCGGGTTGGCTCCGTCGACTGCGCTCAAAGTGCTTACGCCTCCGAAGGTGCGAGGCGCTGGAGCTCCGCCTCGGTGGACTTGAGCAGGTCGTTCCAGGACTGCTCGAACTTCTCGACGCCCTCGTCCTCGAGGAGCTGGACGACCTCGTCGTAGCTGATGCCCAGCTCCGCGATGGCCGCGAGCTCGGCGCGGGACTGGTCGTAGGTGCCGCGCACGGTGTCGCCGGAGACCTCGCCGTGGTCGGCGGTGGCCTCCAGGGTGGCCTCCGGCATGGTGTTGACCGTGCCGGGGGCGACCAGGTCCACGACGTACAGGGTGTCCTTGTACGCCGGGTCCTTGACGCCGGTCGAGGCCCACAGCGGACGCTGCTTGTTGGCCTGCGCCTTGTCGAGGGCGGCCCAGCGGTCCGAGGAGAAGACCTCCTCGTACGCCTCGTAGGCCAGACGGGCGTTGGCCAGGGCGGCCTTGCCCTTGAGCGCCCCGGCCTCGGCGGTGCCGATGCCGTCCAGGCGCTTGTCGATCTCCGAGTCCACGCGGGAGACGAAGAAGGAGGCCACCGAGTGGATCTTCGAGAGGTCGAGGCCGCGCTCGCGGGCCTTCTCCAGACCCGCCAGGTAGGCGTCCATGACCGCGCGGTAGCGCTCCAGCGAGAAGATCAGCGTCACGTTCACGCTGATGCCGAGGCCGATGACCTCGGTGATCGCCGGCAGACCCGCCTTGGTGGCCGGAATCTTGATGAGCGTGTTCGGGCGGTCCACCAGCCAGGCCAGCTGCTTGGCCTCGGCGACCGTGGCGACCGTCTCGTGGGCGAGACGCGGGTCGACCTCGATGGAGACCCGGCCGTCCTGGCCGTCGGTCGCGTCGAAGACCGGCCGCAGGATGTCGGCGGCGTCGCGGACGTCCGCCGTCGTGATCATGCGGATGGCCTCGTCGACCGTCACCTTGCGGGCGGCCAGGTCGGCGAGCTGCTGCTCGTACCCGTCACCCGAGGAGATGGCCTTCTGGAAGATCGAGGGGTTCGTGGTCACACCGACCACATGGCTCTGGTCGATGAGCTCGGCCAGGTTGCCGGACGTGATCCGCTTGCGCGAGAGGTCGTCCAGCCAGATCGCGACGCCTTCGTCGGAGAGGCGCTTGAGTGCGTCTGTCATGAGAGTTGCATCTCCATTGAGTCGTACGTATGCGTGTCAGCGCGCGGCGGCGGCCAGGGATTCCTGCGCGGCGGCGGCGACCGCCTCCGGCGTGAAGCCGAACTCGCGGAAGAGGACCTTCGCGTCGGCCGAGGCACCGAAGTGCTCCAGCGAGACGATCCGGCCGGCGTCCCCGACGTACTTGTGCCAGGTGAGACCGATGCCGGCCTCGACCGCGACGCGGGCCTTGACCGACGGCGGCAGGACGGAGTCCTTGTACGCCTGGTCCTGCTCCTCGAACCACTCCACGGACGGCATCGAGACCACGCGGGTCGGGACGCCGGCGGCCTGGAGCTGCTCGCGGGCCTCGACGGCCAGGTGCACCTCGGAGCCGGTCGCGATCAGCACGACCTGCGCGTCGCCGTCCGCCTCGAACAGCACGTAGCCGCCCTTGGCCGCGTCCTCGTTCGGCGCGTACGTCGGAACGCCCTGGCGGGTGAGGGCGAGACCGTGCGGGGCGCCCTTGCCGAAGACCTTGGTGTGCCGCTTCATGATCTCGCGCCAGGCGATCGCCGTCTCGTTGGCGTCGGCCGGACGGACCACGTTCAGGCCGGGGATGGCGCGCAGCGAGGCCAGGTGCTCCACCGGCTGGTGGGTCGGGCCGTCCTCGCCGAGGCCGATCGAGTCGTGCGTCCAGACGTACGTCACCGGCAGGTGCATCAGGGCCGACAGACGCACGGCGTTGCGCATGTAGTCGGAAAACACCAGGAAGGTGCCGCCGTAGATGCGGGTGTTGCCGTGGAGCGCGATGCCGTTCATCTCGGCGGCCATCGAGTGCTCGCGGATGCCGAAGTGGATCGTGCGGCCGTACTTGTCGGCCTCCGGCAGCGGGTTGCCCTCGGGCAGGAACGACGAGTTCTTGTCGATCGTCGTGTTGTTCGAGCCGGCGAGGTCGGCCGAGCCGCCCCACAGCTCCGGGATGACCGCGCCGAGCGCCTGGAGGACCTGGCCGGAGGCCGCGCGGGTGGCGACGCCCTTGCCGGGCTCGAAGACGGGGAGCTTCTCCTCCCAGCCGGCCGGCAGCTCGTTCGCCTGGATCCGGTCGAAGAGGGCCGCCTGCTCCGGGTTGGCCGTACGCCACTCCGCGAGGGACTTCTCCCACGCGGCGCGGGCCTCGCCACCACGGGCGCCGAGCGCGCGGGTGTGGGCGATGACGTCGTCGCCGACCTCGAAGGTCTGCTCCGGGTCGAAGCCGAGGACGCGCTTGGTGGCCGCGATCTCCTCGTCGCCGAGCGCCGAGCCGTGCGAGGCCTCGGTGTTCTGCGCGTTCGGGGCGGGCCAGGCGATGATCGAGCGCATCGCGATGAACGACGGGCGCTCGGTCTCGGCCTCGGCGGCCCTGACGGCCGCGTAGAGCGCGGCGGGGTCCAGGTCGCCGTTGGCCTGCGGCTCGACGCGCTGGACGTGCCAGCCGTACGACTCGTACCGCTTCATCGTGTCCTCGGACACGGCCGTCTCGGTGTCGCCCTCGATCGAGATGTGGTTGTCGTCCCACAGCAGGATCAGGTTGCCGAGCTTCTGGTGGCCCGCGAGGGAGGACGCCTCGGCGGAGATGCCCTCCTGGAGGCAGCCGTCACCGGCGATCACGTAGATCCGGTGGTCGAACGGCGAGGTGCCCTCGGCGGCCTCCGGGTCGAACAGACCGCGCTCGTAGCGGGCGGCCATCGCCATGCCCACGGCGTTGGCGACGCCCTGGCCCAGCGGGCCGGTGGTCGTCTCGACGGCGGCGGTGTGGCCGTACTCCGGGTGGCCCGGGGTCTTCGAACCCCAGGTGCGGAAGGCCTTCAGGTCGTCCAGCTCGAGACCGAAGCCACCCAGGTACAGCTGGGTGTAGAGGGTCAGCGAGGAGTGGCCCGCGGAGAGGACGAACCGGTCGCGTCCGACCCACTCGGGGTCGGCCGGGTCGTGCCGCATCACCTTCTGGAAGAGGGTGTACGCGGCCGGTGCGAGGCTCATCGCCGTACCGGGATGGCCGTTGCCGACCTTCTGTACGGCGTCCGCGGCCAGGAGGCGGGCGGTGTCGACCGCGCGCTGGTCCAAGTCGGTCCACTGGAAGTCTGTGGTGGTCGGCTGAGTGCTCACCCTGAGTCAGGGCTCCTCTCCACATGTTCGGAAGCCGGTGACTGAGGGTGTACCGGCGGTGTCGAGCCTACCTCCGACGAAGGCCCCGCCAGAGCCCCACGACCCCTGTGCAGCCCCCTCAAATGAGCGCACGGACCCAGAGTGCCGGGCCTTGTGCCACTTCGCCTCCCGAACGATGTCCACCCCTTGGGACGTACCCGGCGACACACCGGGGACACACCCCCTCAACACGACCCCACCCCCGCGAAGATCGGCGTCTGGGCAACGTCTACAGTGGCGTGGTACGTGCGAGCTTTACCCCGTCTTCATCCGGGGAACTCGCTGGGAAATTCTCTGTCAGGGGTGTGCGTGACGGCCGTCGAGTCCCGACCCGCAGGGGTCGTCTTGACTCCCAGCCCGGGGGGCCATCGGCCGTTCGGGGCCCTCGTCAAGGCATACGTGGCGCTGACCAAGCCGCGGATCATCGAGCTGCTGCTCATCACGACCGTTCCGGTGATGTTCCTCGCCGAGCAGGGCGTGCCGAACCTGTGGCTGGTGCTCGCCACCTGCTTCGGCGGCTACCTGTCGGCGGGCGGCGCCAACGCGCTGAACATGTACATCGACCGCGACATCGACGCCCTGATGGACCGGACCTCCCAGCGCCCGCTGGTCACCGGCTTCCTGACCCCCCGCGAGGGCCTGGTCTTCGGCCTCGCCCTCGCCGTCGTCTCGACGCTCTGGTTCGGGCTGCTCGTCAACTGGCTCTCCGCCGCGCTCTCGCTCGGCGCGCTGCTCTTCTACGTCGTGGTCTACACGATGCTCCTGAAGCGCAGGACCACGCAGAACATCGTCTGGGGCGGCATCGCCGGCTGCCTGCCGGTCCTCATCGGCTGGTCCTCGGTGACCAACTCGATGTCCTGGGCCGCGGTCATCCTCTTCCTCGTCATCTTCTTCTGGACGCCGCCGCACTACTGGCCGCTGTCCATGAAGGTGAAGGACGACTACGCGCGCGCCGGCGTGCCGATGCTCCCGGTGCTGGCCTCCAACAAGGTCGTGGCCAGGCAGATCGTCGCGTACAGCTGGGTGATGGTCGCCGTTTCGCTGCTGCTGACCCCGCTCGGCTACACCGGCTGGTTCTACACGGCCGTGGCGCTGCTCACCGGCGGCTGGTGGCTGTGGGAGGCGCACGCGCTCCTCAACCGCGCCAAGGCGGGCGCCACCGGCGCCAAGCTCAAGGAGATGCGCCTCTTCCACTGGTCCATCACCTACGTCTCGCTGCTCTTCGTGGCGGTCGCGGTGGACCCCTTCCTCCGGTAGGACACCGGGACGGCGCGCAGACGGCTCCGACGGCCGGGTCACGTGGCACAGGCCACGCGACCCGGCCGTCGCCACTTCCTCTACCCATCGGTAGCATCCCTGCCATGGCAGACACGAAGCAGGAAGAGCGCAAGGCGGCCAAGCTCGCGAAGCGGATCCGGGCGTTCTCCTCGGAGCACGGCGGCGCGGAGGGGCACCTCGCCCACATCGGCCAGGCCGGTACCCGGATCGTCCTCGTCGGGACGGACGGCGGCTGGGGCGACGTGGTGGCCCCCACGTACCCGATCGCCCAGCAGGCCGCCGAGAAGGCCGGTCTGACCCTCCACGAGGAGTTCGACGGCGAGTTCGCCGCCAAGGTCGTCACGGGGCCGTACGAGTGGACCCGGATGGCCGGAATCCAGATCGGCGGCCCGTCCAACGGCTGACCCGCGGCCGGCACCGCCGAGGCGCGAGGTGGCCGAGAAGCGCCGGGGCGACAACCTCGCGCGGGGCTCACCCGTTAGGACGTGTGGAGACACGTCCACGCAGGGAGCGCCCGAGATGATCGACCCGCCGAGCCTGGTGGACCAGTACTGCCACGGAGTGCTCCGTACGGAGCTCGGCCTCGGCACCTTCGAGAGCCACCTCGGCGCGCACCTCGGCGACCGTCACGGCGCCCGGTACGGCGACCACCGCGCCGGGCCGCCCCCGCCGCCCGCCGCCGGGACCACCTTCTTCGACACGCAGACCGGTTTCGCCGTACGCCGCTGGTGCCCGCCGCTCCTCGGTCTCGAACCGCACTGCCCGCCCGCCCGCTACCTCGCCCGCCGTCGCGAGCTCGGCACCGCCGAGGCGGCCCGCCGGCTGCTCAGGGCCACCGGGATCGCCACGTACCTGGTCGACACCGGCCTCCCGGGCGATCTGACCCGGCCCGCCGAGATCGCCGCCGCGGGCGGTGCCGAGGCCCACGAGATCGTCCGCCTCGAACCCCTCGCCGAGCAGGTCGCCGACACCTCGGGGACCGTCGAGTCCTTCCTCGCCAACCTCGCGGAGGCCGTCCACGGCGCCGCGGCGGGCGCCGTCGCCTTCGCCTCCGTGGAGGGCGTGCGCCGGGGGATCGCGACGACACCGGAGCCGCCGGGACCGGGGGAGGTGCGCGGGGCGGTGGGCCGGTGGCTGGCCGGCCGTCCGGCGGGCGGACCGCTGACCGACCCCGTCCTGCTGCGGCATCTCCTCTGGATCGCGGTCACGGCGGGACGCCCGCTCCAGCTGCACGCCGGTGGGCGGAATCCGGCCGTCCTCGCCGACTTCGCCGCCGCCACGGCGGGACTCGGCGTTGACCTTGTCCTGGTATGCGGAGATTCGTACCGCAGGGACGCCGCTCATCTGACGGCCGTCCATCCGCATATTTACGCGGATCTCGGCCGGATTTTCGGTCAGGGAAGCCCCAGGGCGGCGGTCTCCCTGTTCGAAATCCTGGATCTGGCGCCCTTCGGCAAGCTTCTCTTCTCCAGCGGCGCCCACGCCCTGCCCGAACTCCACGTGGTCGCCGCGAGCACGTTCCGCTCGGCGCTGGCCCGGGTGCTCGGCGAATGGGTGATGGACGGCGCCTGGTCCCGTACGGACGCCCAGCGCGTCGCCGCGATGATCGGGGGCGGCAACGCGCGACGGGTCTACCGGCTCGCGGGGAGCGGATAGACCCGTCGGGAGGCCCCGGGATACCTCCGGAGGCCCCGGGAGGGCCGTCGCCGGATCAGGCGGTGGTCGCGAGCGCCGGGTCGGCCTGGGCGGGGATCTCCGCCGTGGGCACCGGCCGCTCGCGCAGGCTCAGGGCCAGGCGCAGCACCGCGATCCACATCAGCGAGGAGCCGAGCATGTGGGCGGCGACCAGGAGCTCGGGGACCCCGGTGAAGTACTGGACGTAGCCGATGCCGCCCTGCGCGAGCAGCACGACCAGCAGGTCGCGGGCGCGGGCACGGGTGTCGTCCGGGGCGTCCACGACGCGCAGGACCAGCCACATCGCGACGGCGAGCGCGCAGACCAGCCAGGCGGCGATCGCGTGGACGTGGGCCGCGTCCGTCCAGTCCCACGGCATGCGCGGGACGTCGCTGCTGTCGCCGGCGTGCTTGCCGGCGCCGGTCACCGTCGTGCCGAGCACGATGAGGAGCGCCGAGGCGAGCGTGATCGCCCAGGACAGCTTGCGGACCGGTCCCGGGACGCGCGGCCGGGGGGCGGTGTCGCCCTCGCCGGCGCGGTGCCAGGTGATGACCGCGACCGTGAGGAGCGCGTTCGCGGCGATGAAGTGGCCGGCGACCGTCCACGGGTTGAGGCCCATCCACACCGTGATGCCGCCGATGACGGCGTTGCTCATCACGATCCAGAACTGGGCCCAGGCCCAGCGGGTGAGGTTCCGGCGCCACGGCTTCGTGCACCGGGCGGCGACGATCGCCCAGCCGACGGCCGCCGAGAGGACGTACGTCAGCATCCGGTTGCCGAACTCGATCAGGCCGCGGTAGCCCTGCTCGGGCGTCACGATGAGGCTGTCGTCCGTGCACTTCGGCCAGGTGTCGCAGCCGAGACCGGAACCGGTCAGCCGGACCGCGCCGCCGGTCACGATGATGAGCACGCTCATCACGACGGCGGACAGCGCGGCGCGCCGGAGCGTCCGGGGGGACGGGGTCCAGCGCTTGGCGAGGGAGGCGAGGGGGGTCAGCACGGGCCCTATCGTAGGACGGCGCTTGTGCGCGCGTTCACGAGGGGGGCGTATGTGGCGGAACGGAACCTTACGGTTACTCCCAGCGGAAGAACCGCGCCGCCGCCCCGAGACCCAGGACCGCCCAGACGGCCAGGATCAGGGCGTCGCCCCAGGGCATCGACGCGCCGTGCTGCAGGACGTCCCGCAGGCCGTCGGAGAGCGCCGAGACCGGGAGCAGCGCCAGGACGTCGCCCGCGGCGCCGAACTTCTCCAGCGGCACGATGATCCCGCCGCCCACCAGGAGCAGCAGGAAGACCAGGTTGGCGGCGGCCAGGGTGGCCTCCGCCCTGAGGGTGCCCGCCATGAGCAGGCCGAGGCCCGAGAAGGCGGCCGTGCCGAGGACCAGGAGCAGCGCCACGGAGAGCGGGTCGCCGTGCGGCGACCAGCCGAGGGCGAGCGCGATGGCCGTGAGCAGGGCGACCTGGAGCACCTCGGTGACGAGCACGGAGAGCGTCTTGGCGGTCATGAGCGCCCAGCGGGGGAGCGGGGAGGCGCCCAGCCGCTTGAGGACCCCGTACCGCCGCTCGAAACCGGTGGCGATGGCCTGGCCGGTGAAGGCGGTGGACATCACGGCGAGCGCGAGGACGCCCGGCGCGAGGAAGTCGACGGCCTCGCCGTCCCCGGTGTCGACGACGTCGACCGTGGAGAAGAGGACGAGGAGCAGCGAGGGGATGATCACCGTCAGGAGGAGCTGCTCGCCGTTGCGCAGCAGCATCCGGGTCTCCAGGGCGGTCTGCGCCCCGATCATGCGGCCGACGGGCGCCGCGCCCGGCTTGGGGGAGTAGGTGCCGGTGCTCATGACCGCAGTTCCTTGCCTGTCAGTTCCAGGAAGACGTCTTCGAGGGTGTGGCGCTCGACGGAGATGCCCTCGGGCATGACGCCGTGCTGGGCGCACCAGGTGGTGACCGTGGCGAGCAGCTGCGGGTCGACGGTGCCGGTGATCCGGTACGTCCCGGGGAGCGGCTCCGCCGCGGCCGTGCCGTCGGGCAGGGCCTTGAGGAGCGAGCCGAGGTCGAGGCCGGGGCGGCCGGTGAAGCGCAGGGTGTTCTCGGCGCCGCCGCGGCAGAGCTGCTCGGGGCTGCCCTGGGCGGCGACCCGGCCGGCGTCGACGATGGCGACGTCGTCGGCGAGCTCCTCGGCCTCCTGCATGAAGTGGGTCGTGAGGACGACCGTCACGCCGTCGGCGCGCAGCTCGCGGACGAGGTCCCAGGTGGCGCGGCGGGCCTGCGGGTCGAGTCCGGCGGTCGGCTCGTCGAGGAAGACGAGTTCGGGGCGGCCGACGACGGCCATGGCCAGCGCGAGGCGCTGCTGCTGGCCGCCGGAGAGCCGCCGGTAGGTCGTACGGCCGCAGGAGCCGAGGCCGAGGCGCTCGATCAGGGCGTCGACGTCGAGGGGGTGGGCGTGGAGCTTCGCCATGTGGCGGAGCATCTCGTCGGCGCGGGCGCCGGAGTAGACGCCGCCGGACTGGAGCATGACGCCGATGCGGGGCCGCAGGGCGTCGGCGTCGGCGACGGGGTCGAGGCCGAGGACGCGGACGGTGCCGCCGTCGGGCCTGCGATAGCCCTCGCAGGTCTCGACGGTGGTGGTCTTCCCGGCGCCGTTGGGGCCGAGGACGGCGGTGACCGTGCCGGTCCGCACGTCGAGGTCGAGGCCGTCGACGGCGGTCTTGTTCCCGTACCGCTTCACCAGGCCGCGTACACGCACGGCGCCGGTGGCGCTGTCGACGGACTCGTTTCCCATGGGGGGAAGTCTAGAGAGGGGCGAAGGTCCTCCCGGTCCGGGGCCCGGGTCCCTGGAGTCGGGACCTTTACGCGCGGTTCACCCGCGGCGGCGGACATAGCGTCGACAGGGTGATCAGTGTCGCGGAGAACCTCCAGGAGACGGTCGGGCAGGCCGAGCACAAGACCCACGACCTGGCCCGTCCGGGCCGGTACGCGGTGTCGGCGATGCTCGCGGGGGCGTACATCGGGATCGGTGAGGTGCTGCTGCTGGTCGCGGTCTCGCCGTTCGTCGCGGAGCACGCGGCGGTGACGAAGCTCCTGGAGGGGGCCGTCTTCCCGATCGCGTTGACGATCGTGATGTTCGCCGGGGCGCAGCTCTTCACCAGCAACGTGATGGTGATGCTGCTCGGCGCGCTGTCGGGGCGGACCGGCGTGCGGGACCTGGTGGGGAGCTGGGTGCTTTCCCTGGCGGGGAACCTCGCGGGCGCGTTCGCGTTCGGGGCGATGGCGCACGCCTCCGGGGTCCTGTCGGCGCCGTCGGCGAAGGCGATGCTGGCGGAGCTGGTGGCCGGCAAGGAGGCGCTGGCGGGCGGGCAGCTGTTCTGGCGGGCCGTGCTCTGCAACATGCTGGTCTGCCTGGGCGTGTGGATGTTCTACCGGGCCAGGGGCGACGGGGCGAAGGTGCTGGTCCTGTGGCTGCCGGTGCTGGTCTTCGTCGCGGTGGGCTTCGAGCACTGCGTGGCGAACATGGCGCTCTTCTCGCTCGCGGTCCTCGACGGGACGGCCGGTTTCGGGGACCTGGCGCGGAACCTCCTCTACACCGTGCCGGGCAACATCGTGGGCGGCGGGGCGCTCGTGGCCTGCGCCTACTGGTTCACGGGGCGGCCGGAACGGGCCTCCGATTCATCCCACGAATGATCATTCCCGCAGGTCAGGTAAGCCTTACCTGAGTGATGCACGGCACCGCGGGTGATCCGGACGCGGCTTGTCAGTCCTCGATTAATTACGCAACAATGGCGTTGTGAAAAACGTTGGCGCGGCTCCGGTGGAGGAACTCGCGACCCGAGAGCGTTCGACGCGCAACCGGGTCGCCCGGTCGATCCTGGACCACGGTCCCTCGACCGTCGCCGACCTCGCCGGGCGGCTCCGCCTCACCCAGGCCGCCGTCCGCCGCCACCTCGACTCCCTCGTCGCCGACGGCGTCGTCGAGGCCCGGGACAAACGGGTCTACGGCACCCGGGCCCGCGGCCGCCCCGCCAAGGTCTTCGTGCTCACCGACTGCGGCCGGGACGCCTTCGACCAGTCGTACGACTCGCTGGCCGTCGAGGCGCTCCGCTGGATCGAGCGCTCCGCCGGCGGAGGGGCGGCAGGGGAGGCGGCCGTCGCCGCCTTCGCCCGCGACCGGATCGAGACCCAGGGCGACCGCTACCGGGAGGCCGTCGAGGCGGCCGACCCCGCGGACCGGACGGAGGCGCTCGCCAAGGCGCTCACGGCGGACGGGTACGCTGCCACTGCGCGGAACGCGCCGGTCGGCGAGCAGCTCTGCCAGCACCACTGCCCGGTCGCCCACGTCGCCGAGCAGTACCCGCAGCTGTGCGAGGCGGAGACGGAGTTCTTCTCCCGCCTCCTGGGAACGCACGTCCAGCGTCTGGCCACCATCGCGCATGGTGACGGCGTCTGCACGACGTTCATCCCGCACAGCACCCCACAGACCACGTCAGAAGCATCTGTCAGCACGGCCGGGAGGAACCCCGCATGACCACCGAGATCAGCCACCCCGAGCTCGAGGGCCTGGGTCGGTACGAGTACGGCTGGGCCGACTCCGACGCGGCCGGCGCCACGGCCAAGCGCGGGCTCAACGAGGATGTCGTCCGCGACATCTCGGCGAAGAAGAACGAGCCCGAGTGGATGCTGAACCTGCGTCTCAAGGGTCTGCGCCTCTTCGGCAAGAAGCCCATGCCGACCTGGGGCTCCGACCTCTCCGGCATCGACTTCGACAACATCAAGTACTTCGTGCGGTCCACCGAGAAGCAGGCCGAGTCCTGGGAGGACCTGCCGGAGGACATCAAGAACACGTACGACAAGCTCGGCATCCCGGAGGCGGAGAAGCAGCGCCTCGTCGCCGGTGTCGCCGCCCAGTACGAGTCCGAGGTCGTCTACCACCAGATCCGCGAGGACCTGGAGGAGCAGGGCGTCATCTTCGTCGACACCGACACCGCGCTGAAGGAGCACGAGGAGCTCTTCAAGGAGTACTTCGGCACCGTCATCCCGGTCGGCGACAACAAGTTCGCCTCCCTGAACACGGCCGTGTGGTCCGGCGGCTCCTTCATCTACGTGCCGAAGGGCGTGCACGTCGAGATCCCGCTCCAGGCCTACTTCCGCATCAACACGGAGAACATGGGCCAGTTCGAGCGGACGCTGATCATCGTCGACGAGGACGCCTACGTCCACTACGTCGAGGGCTGCACCGCCCCGATCTACTCCTCGGACTCGCTGCACTCCGCGGTCGTCGAGATCATCGTCAAGAAGGGCGGCCGCTGCCGCTACACGACCATCCAGAACTGGTCGAACAACGTCTACAACCTGGTGACCAAGCGCGCCGTCGCCTACGAGGGCGCCACCATGGAGTGGGTCGACGGCAACATCGGCTCCAAGGTCACCATGAAGTACCCGGCCGTCTACCTCATGGGCGAGCACGCCAAGGGCGAGACCCTGTCCATCGCCTTCGCGGGCGAGGGCCAGCACCAGGACGCCGGCGCCAAGATGGTCCACCTGGCCCCGAACACCTCCTCCAACATCGTCTCCAAGTCGGTGGCGCGAGGCGGCGGCCGGACCTCCTATCGCGGTCTCATCGAGATCGGCGAGGGCGCCCCGGGCTCCAAGTCCAACGTCCTCTGCGACGCGCTGCTCGTCGACACGATCTCCCGCTCGGACACGTACCCCTACGTGGACGTCCGCGAGGACGACGTCTCCATGGGCCACGAGGCCACCGTCTCCAAGGTCTCCGAGGACCAGCTCTTCTACCTGATGAGCCGCGGCCTCACCGAGTTCGAGGCCATGGCGATGATCGTCCGCGGCTTCGTCGAGCCCATCGCCAAGGAGCTCCCGATGGAGTACGCCCTGGAGCTCAACCGGCTGATCGAGCTGCAGATGGAGGGCTCGGTCGGCTAGCAGCCGCCGCACCTCCGCATTCGCAGCGCCCGACTTCGTACGTACGCAGGAAGAGAGCAAAAGACCAGCCATGGCTGAGGCTCAGAACATCCCGGCGGGTTCCACCACCGCCGGCTCGATCGCGGTGGCCGCCGAGTCCACCGTCGCCACGCGCATGAGCGCGCCCCCGTCCTTCGACGTCGCGGACTTCCCCGTCCCGCACGGCCGCGAGGAGGAGTGGCGGTTCACCCCGCTGGCGCGCCTCCGCGGCCTGCACGACGGCACCGCCGTCGCCTCCGGGGAGGGCGTCAAGGTCGAGGTCCAGGCCCCCGAGGGCGTCACGGTGGAGACCGTCGGCCGCGAGGACGAGCGGCTCGGCAAGGCCGGCAAGCCGGTCGACCGCGTCGCCGCCCAGGCGTACTCCTCCTTCGAGAAGGCCTCGGTCGTCACCGTCGCCAAGGAGGCCGTCCTCACCGAGCCGATCCGCATCTCCGTCCACGGACAGGGCGGGGTCGCCTTCGGCCACCAGGTGATCGAGCTCGGCGCCTTCGCCGAGGCCGTCGTGGTCATCGACCACACCGGTGACGCCGTGCTCGCCGCCAACGTGGACTACGTCCTCGGCGACGGCGCCAAGCTCACCGTCGTCTCCGTCCAGGACTGGGACGAGACCGCCGTCCACGTCGCCCAGCACAACGCGCTGGTCGGCCGCGACGCCTCCTTCAAGTCGGTCGTCGTCACCTTCGGCGGTGACGTCGTCCGCCTCCACCCGCGCGTCTCCTACGCCGCCCCCGGCGGCGAGGCCGAGCTCTTCGGCCTGTACTTCACCGACGCCGGGCAGCACCAGGAGCACCGCCTCCTGGTCGACCACAACACCCCGCACTGCAAGTCCAACGTGGCCTACAAGGGCGCCCTTCAGGGCCAGGACGCGCACGCCGTCTGGATCGGTGACGTGCTCATCCAGGCCGCCGCCGAGGGCACCGACACCTACGAGCTCAACCGGAACCTGGTCCTCACGGACGGCGCCCGGGTCGACTCCGTGCCGAACCTGGAGATCGAGACCGGCGAGATCGCCGGCGCCGGCCACGCCTCGGCCACCGGCCGCTTCGACGACGAGCAGCTCTTCTACCTGATGGCCCGCGGCATCCCGGAGGCCGAGGCCCGCCGCCTCGTCGTCCGCGGCTTCTTCGCGGAGCTCGTCCAGCAGATCGGTCTGCCGGACGTCCAGGAGCGCCTCCTCGCCAAGATCGAGGCCGAGCTGGAGGCCTCCGTCTGATGGCCTTCGTCCGAGTCTGCGCGCTGAGCGAGCTGGAGACCGACACCCCGCGGCGGGTCGAGGTCGACGGCACGCCGGTGTCGGTCGTCCGCACCGAGGGCGAGGTGTTCGCGATCAACGACATCTGCTCGCACGCGAACGTCTCCCTCTCGGAGGGCGAGGTCGAGGACTGCGCCATCGAGTGCTGGCTGCACGGGTCCAGCTTCGACCTGCGCACCGGCAAGCCCTCCGGCCTTCCCGCGACGCGCCCCGTCCCCGTATACCCCGTAAAGATCGAAGGGGACGATGTGCTCGTCTCCGTCACCCAGGAGTCCTGAGTCACCCATGGCAACGCTTGAAATCCACGACCTGCACGTCTCCGTCGAGGCCGAGAACGGCCCCCGGGAGATCCTCAAGGGTGTCGACCTGACCATCAAGCAGGGCGAGACCCACGCCGTCATGGGCCCCAACGGCTCCGGCAAGTCGACCCTGGCGTACTCGCTCGCGGGCCACCCGAAGTACACGGTCACCGGCGGCACCGTCACCCTCGACGGCGAGGACGTCCTGGAGATGTCGGTCGACGAGCGCGCCCGCGCCGGCGTCTTCCTGGCCATGCAGTACCCGGTCGAGGTCCCCGGCGTCTCGGTCTCCAACTTCCTGCGCACCTCCGCCACCGCCGTCCGCGGCGAGGCGCCCAAGCTGCGCACCTGGGTGAAGGAGGTCAAGTCCGCGATGGAGCAGCTCCAGATGGACCCGGCCTTCGCCGAGCGCAACGTCAACGAGGGCTTCTCCGGCGGTGAGAAGAAGCGCCACGAGATCCTCCAGCTGGAGCTCCTCAAGCCGAAGATCGCGATCCTCGACGAGACCGACTCCGGCCTCGACGTCGACGCGCTCCGCATCGTCTCCGAGGGCGTCAACCGCGTCCGCGAGACCGGCGAGGTCGGCACGCTGCTGATCACCCACTACACGCGCATCCTGCGCTACATCAAGCCCGACTTCGTGCACGTCTTCGCGAACGGCCGCATCGCCGAGTCCGGCGGCGCCGAGCTCGCGGACGTCCTGGAGAACGAGGGCTACGACAAGTACGTGAAGGGTGGCGCGTCCGCGTGACTTCTGCCCATCAGGGGCTCTCCGGCCTCCTCGACACCGAGGCGATCCGCAAGGACTTCCCGCTCCTGGATCGCGTGGTCCACGACGGCAAGAAGATCGTGTACCTGGACTCCGCGGCGACCTCGCAGAAGCCGCGCCAGGTCCTCGACGCGCTGAGCGAGTACTACGAGCGGCACAACGCCAACGTGCACCGCGGCGTCTACACGGTCGCCGAGGAGGCGACGGCGCTGTACGAGGGCGCGCGTGACAAGGTCGCCGCCTTCATCAACGCCCCGAGCCGCGACGAGGTGATCTTCACCAAGAACGCCTCGGAGTCGCTCAACCTCGTGGCCAACATGCTGGGCTGGGCCGAAGAGCCCTACCGCGTGGACCACGAGACCGAGATCGCCATCACGGAGATGGAGCACCACTCCAACATCGTGCCGTGGCAGCTGCTCTCGCAGCGCACGGGCGCGAAGCTGAAGTGGTTCGGCCTCACCGACGACGGCCGTCTCGACCTCTCCAACATCGAAGAGGTCATCACCGAGAAGACCAAGATCGTCTCGTTCACGCTGGTCTCGAACCTGCTGGGAACGGTCAACCCGGTCGAGACGATCATCCGTCGCGCGCAGGAGGTCGGTGCGCTCGTCTGCATCGACGCCTCGCAGGCGGCCCCGCACATGGTCCTGGACGTGCAGGCGCTCCAGGCCGACTTCGTCGCCTTCACCGGCCACAAGATGTGCGGCCCGACCGGCATCGGCGTGCTGTGGGGACGGCAGGAGCTCCTGGAGGACCTCCCGCCCTTCCTCGGCGGCGGCGAGATGATCGAGACCGTCTCGATGCACTCCTCGACCTACGCCCCGGCGCCGCACAAGTTCGAGGCGGGTACGCCCCCGATCGCCCAGGCCGTCGGCCTCGGCGCGGCCGTGGACTACCTGTCGGCGATCGGCATGGAGAACATCGCGCGCCACGAGCACGCGATCACCGAGTACGCCGTCCGCCGCCTCCAGGAGGTTCCGGACCTGCGGATCATCGGCCCCACCACGGCCGAGGACCGCGGCGCGGCGATCTCCTTCACGCTCGGCGACATCCACCCCCACGACGTGGGCCAGGTGCTCGACGAGGAAGGCATCGCGGTCCGCGTCGGCCACCACTGCGCGCGCCCGGTCTGCCTGCGCTACGGAATTCCGGCGACCACGCGAGCGTCGTTCTATCTGTACTCCACTCCGGCCGAGGTCGACGCCCTCGTCGCGGGACTGGAGCACGTACGGAACTTCTTCGGGTAGGGGTACGGTCGTGAAGCTGGATTCGATGTACCAGGACGTCATCCTGGACCACTACAAGCACCCGCACGGGCGCGGTCTCCGGGACGGCGACGCCGAGGTGCACCACGTCAACCCGACGTGCGGCGACGAGATCACGCTCCGCGTGAAGTACGACGGCTCGCGCATCGCGGACGTGTCGTACGAGGGCCAGGGCTGCTCCATCAGCCAGGCCTCGGCCTCGGTCCTCAACGAGCTGCTCGTCGGCAAGGAGCTCGCCGAGGCGCAGAAGATCCAGGGCACCTTCCTGGAGCTGATGCAGTCGAAGGGCCAGATCGAGCCCGACGACGCCATGGAGGAGGTCCTGGAGGACGCGGTCGCGTTCGCGGGCGTCTCCAAGTACCCGGCCCGTGTGAAGTGCGCGCTGCTCAGCTGGATGGCGTGGAAGGACGCGACCGCCCAGGCTCTGGGAGACGGTGTCGCTGAGAGGAAGTCGGCATGACCGAGAACGCCGAGGCCACGATGAAGCCGGCCTCCGAGGAAGAAGTCCGCGAGGCGCTGTACGACGTCGTCGACCCCGAGCTGGGCATCGACGTCGTCAACCTGGGCCTGATCTACGGCATCCACATCGACGACTCGAACGTCGCGACCCTGGACATGACGCTGACGTCGGCGGCCTGCCCGCTGACCGACGTGATCGAGGACCAGGCCCGCTCCGCGACGGACGGCATCGTCAACGAGCTGAAGATCAACTGGGTCTGGATGCCCCCGTGGGGCCCGGACAAGATCACCGACGACGGCCGCGAGCAGCTCCGCGCGCTCGGCTTCAACGTCTGATCGACGCCCGTACGCGAGAACGGCCGCACCCTTCGGGGCGCGGCCGTTCTCGCGTGTCCGGTGTGTCCGGGAGGGAGCTCAGAGGCCCGCGGCCCGGGTCAGGTCCGCGGCCAGGTTCTCCTTGCGGATGCGGAGGTCGACGTAGAGCAGGGCCGTCGTCATCGGGGGGAAGACCGAGACCAGGATCTGGCTGACCATCTGGCCGAGGAAGACGAAGACGGCGACGATCACCACGAAGACGACGGCCGCGCCGGCGCTGTCGCCGCCGCTCGCGCCCATCAGGGGGATCCACATCAGCAGGGACAGGATCTGCTGGACGACCATGGCGACGGCGTTGACGATGAGGCTGATCAGCAGCAGGGTGCCGAAGGAGCGCCACCAGTTGTCGCGGACCAGGGCCGAGGAGCGGCTCATCGAGGTGAGCGCGCCCTGGCGCTCCATCACCGCCACCGAGGGGGCCAGGCTGAACTTCACCCAGAGCCAGACGGACACCGGGGTGAGGAGCAGGGCGAGGCCGATGCCCACGAGGGGCAGGGCGATGTAGTCGCCGACCGGCGGGTCGTCCGAGTCGATCGCGGCGCTGAACGCCCCGAAGAACATGCCGATGAAGCCCGCCACCGCGAGGAGCAGCGGGAGCATCGTGGCGAGGCCCGTCAGGAGGGTCGCGCCCAGGACCGCCCCCGTCCGGGACCAGGCCCGGCGCCACAGCTCGCCGAAACCGAGCGGGCGGCCGAGGACGGCCTCCTGGATCACGACCGGGCACGCCGCCGAGAGGAGGGCCGCCGCGACGATCATCGCCGCGACGGCGACGAGCCAGACGACGCCGAAGGCCACGAGCAGCGGCCGGACGTCGTCCCACTGCGGTTCCTGGGCGTCGGGCAGGTCGAAGACGGCGGGGAGGCCGTCGGCCACGGCCGCGTAGGCGAGGCCGATCGCCGCGAGGACGACGACGATCGCGGCGCCGTAGACGGTGGCGGCGACGCCGAGGAGCTGCTTCCAGTGGCGGCCGAAGGCGGCGAACGTCCCCGACAGGATGGCGCCGACCCCGAGTGGCGCCAGGGGTATGACCCCGGGCTTCGGGGGCGGCGGCGGACAGCCGGGGCCGTATCCGTACCCGTACCCGTACCCGTGTCCGGTGTCGTACGGCGGCTGCCCTGGGGGAATCGTCATGGGGGGCACGATATCGGCCACCCATGCGTACTGTCGTACATTTGTTGTGTACGCTCGTACGCATGGGATACGGACTCCTCGCGGGCGCGATCGCGGCCGAGATCCTCGCGACGACCTCGATGAAGTACAGCGACGGTTTCACCCGGCTCTGGCCCTCGCTGGTCACCGGCGTCGGCTACCTCGTCGCCTTCGCCCTCCTCGCCCAGGCGCTCAAGACCCTCCAGGTCGGCACCGCCTACGCCATCTGGTCCGGCGTCGGCACCGCCGCCGTCGCCACCATCGGCTTCCTCTTCCTGGGCGAGAGCCTCAACGCCGCGAAGATCGCCGGAATCGTGCTCATCATCGCCGGGGTCGCCGTCCTCAACCTCGGTGGTGCCCACTGATGACCCGGACCAGGCGGTACGACCCCGAGCGCCGCGACCGGATCGTCGACGCCGCCCTCCGCGTCGCCCACGACGGAGGGATCGCCGGCATCACCCACCGCACGGTGGCCGCCGAGGCGGACGTGCCGCTCGGCTCGACCACGTACCACTTCGGCTCCCTCGACGAACTCCTCGTCGCCGCCCTCCGCAAGGCCAACGAGGGCCTGGGGCGGGTGCTGAGGGACGGGCTCGGCGACGCAGGCGACGGCGGAGGCGACGAGCTCGCCGCCACCCTCGCGCGGCTGCTCGGCGAGTGGCTCGGCGGCGAACGCGCGCGCGTGGAGCTGGAGTACGAGCTCTACCTCGCCGCCCTCCGGCGGCCCGCCCTGCGGCCCGTCGCCGCCGAATGGGCCGACACCGTCACCGCCGCCCTCGCCCCGCGCACCGACCCCGTCACCGCCCGCGCCGTCGTCGCCCTCGTGGACGGCGTCTGCCTCCAGGTCCTGCTCACCGACGGGACGTACGACGAGGAGTTCGCGCGCGAGATGCTCGCCCGGGTCCTGGCAGGGGCCCCGGAGAGGCCGACGCGTTCGACCGCCACCTGAGACCGGTTGGCCCGGGCGGGGGCCCGCCGGTTAGGTTTTCCGTCATGACCACCACTGCTCCCCGCACCACCGGCGCCGTCGCCGCCGGCCTCGCCACCCTCGCCGGTGACGGCTCCGTTCTCGACACCTGGTTCCCCGCCCCCGAGCTGACCGACGAGCCCGGCCCCGCCGGCACCACCCGGCTCACCGCCGACGAGGCCCTCAACGCCCTCGGCGAAGGCGCCGTCAAGGCCCTCGGCGTGGACGCCCGCCGCGGCGTCGAGGTGGTCGCCGTCCGCACCGTCATCGGCTCCCTCGACGACAAGCCGCTCGACGCCCACGACGCCTACCTGCGCCTGCACCTGCTCAGCCACCGGCTCGTCCAGCCGCACGGCCAGAGCCTCGACGGCGTCTTCGGCCTCCTCACCAACGTCGCCTGGACCTCGCTCGGCCCGGTCGCCGTCGACGACATCGAGAAGGTGCGGCTCAACGCCCGCGCCGAGGGCCTGCACCTCCAGGTCACCTCGATCGACAAGTTCCCCCGCATGACCGACTACGTCGTCCCCGCCGGCGTCCGCATCGCCGACGCCGACCGCGTCCGCCTCGGCGCCCACCTCGCCGCCGGCACCACCGTCATGCACGAGGGCTTCGTCAACTTCAACGCCGGCACCCTCGGCACCTCGATGGTCGAGGGCCGCATCTCCGCCGGCGTCGTCGTCGGCAACGGCTCCGACATCGGCGGCGGCGCCTCCACCATGGGCACCCTCTCCGGCGGCGGCAACGTGATCATCTCCATCGGCGAGCGCTGCCTCATCGGCGCCGAGGCGGGCGTCGGCATCGCCCTCGGCGACGAGTGCGTCGTCGAGGCCGGCCTGTACGTCACCGCCGGCACCCGGGTCACCATGCCCGACGGCCAGGTCGTCAAGGCCCGCGAGCTCTCCGGCGCCTCGAACATCCTCTTCCGCCGCAACTCGGTCACCGGCGCCGTCGAGGCCCGTCCGAACAACGCGGTCTGGGGCGGCCTCAACGACGTCCTGCACAGCCACAACTGACACCACCCCGTGGCGCGGTGACTCTGCGTCAATTCCCGGCGTTAGGCCGGACGCAGAGTCACTGCACGCAATCACGGCGAGGAGTCGACATGAGGACGAAGCCCACGGTCGTCGGGGTGCTCACGATGGCGGCGGTCCTGCTGCCGGGCGGCGCGGCCCAGGCGGACGAGACGCACACCCACAACGGCCCCACGGTCACGAACGGGCCCAGTCTCTCGCTCCACACCGGTCAGATCGACGACCCGCTGGAAGACGTCCTGGAGCACGCCGCGGTCCTGGGTCACACCACGACCACCGACTCCGCCTGAACCAACGCCTCGTACGCCGCCCGCAGCCCGTCGACCGCCACCCGGTCGGCGGGCTGCAGCGGTTCCCTGAGCACCCCGCCGAGCAGCGCCTTCGCGGTCACCGTCCCGGGCAGGCCCGCGTCCATCATCAGCTCGGCCAGCGGCAGCACCCGCGCGTTCAGCCGGGTCGCCTCCGCCGTGTCGCCCGCGTCGAACGCGTCCAGGATCGCCCGGAGCTCCCGGGGGACCACGTTGGCGACGGTGCTGACGTAGCCCGCGCCGCCGACCGCGTACAGCGGCAGGTTCAGCTCCTCGCACCCCGAGTAGTACGCGAGGCCGGTCTCCGCGATCAGCCGGGCCGCGGTGAGCAGGTCGTACGAGCAGTCCTTGACCGCCACGATCCGGGGGTGCTCCGCGAGCCGCCGCATGGTCGCCGGTTCGACGCGGGTGCCCGTACGGCCCGGGATGTCGTAGACCATGACCGGCAGGCCGGTCGCGTCGGCGACCTTCAGGAAGTGCGCCTCGACCGCCGCCTGCGGCGGCCGGCTGTAGTACGGGGTGACGACGAGCAGCCCGTCGGCGCCCGCCTCCTCGGCCGCGCGGGCCAGCTCCGCGGTGTGCCGGGTGTCGGCGGTGCCGATGCCGGTGAGGACCGGCACGCCGGGGCCGACGGCCTCGCGCACGGCGCGGACCAGCGCGGACTTCTCGGCGTCGGACGTGGTCGGGGACTCGCCCGTGGTGCCGTTGAGGACCAGCCCGTCGCAGCCCTCGCCGACGAGGCGGGCGGCGAGCCCGGCGGCCTCGTCGAGGTCGAGCCCGCCGTCGGGGGTGAACGGGGTGACCATCGCGCAGAGCGCGCGGCCGAAGGGGCGTTCCGTCGTCATGGTGCTCATGCGGCAAGTCTGGGCGCGCGGGACCGTGAAGGTCCACTTAGATCTTCTTGGGCCGAGGATTCAGCTCCCGTGAACAGTCGGGTCTGGCATGATCGGCCGGGCGCGACAGGGGGACATGGAGAGAACAGCACATGAGCGATCAGCGCGTCGCACTCGTCACCGGCTCGTCCTCGGGCATCGGAGCCGCCGTCGCCCGGCGGCTCGCCGAGGCCGGACTGCGGGTCGTCGTCAACTCCGCCCGGTCGGTCGAGGCGGGCCGGGCCCTCGCCGCCGAACTGCCCGACGCCGTCTACGTCCAAGCGGACGTCTCGGTCGAGGCCGAGGCCGCCGGGCTCGTCGCCGCGGCCGTGGAGGCGTACGGCCGGCTCGACGTCCTCGTCAACTGCGCGGGGACCACCCGCTTCATCCCGCACCACGACCTCGACGCCGCCTCGCCCGAGGTCTGGCGGCACCTCTACGACGTCAACGTCATCGGCGTCTGGCAGACGATCACCGCGGCCGTCCCGCACCTGCGGAAGACCGGCGGCGCGGTCGTCACCGTCTCCTCGCAGGCCGGGGTCAGGCCCGGCGGAAGCGCCATCCCGTACGCGGTCTCCAAGGCGGCCGTCAACCACATGACGAAGCTCCTCGCGAAGACCCTCGGCCCGGAGATCCGGGTCAACGCGGTCGCGCCCGGCCTGATCGACACCCCCTGGTTCGACGGGGTCGAGGGCGCCGAAGCAGCCAAGGAGCACGTCGCCGCGGTGGTGCCGCTGCGCAGGACCGGCCGCCCCGAGGACGTCGCGGGGGCCGTCTTCGACCTCGCCCACTCCCCGTACATCACCGGCGAGGTGCTCCTCGTCGACGGCGGCGGGCACCTGCTGGGCTAGGGCCTGTCCGGCGGACCAGGGTCGGACAGGCCCCGGGAGGCGCCCGTCAGAGCGGCAGCTTGAAGCCGTCGTGGCTGCGGGCGAAGCCCAGCGAGGCGTAGAAGCGGTGCGCGTCCGTGCGCCGCTTGTCGCTCGTCAGCTGGACCAGCGCGCAGCCGCGCCCCGCCGCGCGCGCCACGGCGGCCTCCATCAGGGCCCGGCCGAGGCCGGAGCCCCGTCGGTCGGCCCTGATCCGGACCGCCTCGATCAGCGCCCGCTCGGCGCCGCCCTTCCCGAGGCCCGGGATGTACGTGGCCTGGAGGCAGCCGAGGACGAGGCCGCCGTCCACCAGCACCAGCACCTCGTTGCGCGGATCGGCCCCGATGTCCGCGAACGCCCGCTCGTGGGCGGCGGTGACGGTCGTCGAGGCCGGGTCCGTCACCCGCTCCTCGTCGGCGAGGAGCGCGAGGACGGCGGGCAGGTCGGCACGGGTGGCGGGGCGCAGGATCACGGCCCGCAGTCTCGCACGCCCGTGCCGGCTCACCGCACTACGGGCGGAAGCGCAGGACCTGCGGGTCGTGGTCGCTGTCCTGGTCGGCGAACTCCGCGTTGATGTGCACGCTGTCGTACTCGAAGTGGTGCACGCCGAAGCTCGTCAGGATCTGGTCGAGGACCTGGCTGTTGCCCTGGTAGACGTACGAGTACCGCTCGGACTCGGGCAGCGACGTGATCGCCGGGAGCAGCGCCCCGCCGTCCGTCAGCGCCCGGGTGGTGCCGGAGAACTCGAAGTCGTTGATGTCGCCGACCACGAGGACGTCGGCCTGCTTGTCGAGCGCGACGATGTCCTTCACGAAGGCGTTGACGGCCTGCGCCTGGAGGAGGCGCTTCGCCTCGGAGGAACGGTTCGGCGGCTGGTGGTGCGAGACGATCGACTCGTCGCCGCCCTTCGAGCCGAAGTGGTTGGCGACGACGAAGACCGTGCGGCCGCGGAAGACGAACTCGCCCGCGAGCGGCTTGCGGCTGCTCTCCCAGGCGGTGTTCGCCGGGTCGATGCGGCCGGGGGAGGAGGTGAGGGCCGGGCGGCCCTTGCTGCCCGTGACGGTGGTGGCCGTGGTGGCGTCGCCGCCCGCGCGGTCCGTGAAGGAGACGCGCTCGGGGTTGAAGAGGAAGACCTGGCGGATGTTGCCGCCGGGCTCGCCGCCGTCCTTGCCGTTCTGCGGGTCGATCGAGCGCCAGTCGTAGGCCGGGCCGCCGGCCGCGACGATCGCGTCCGTGAACTTCTTGACCGTCTGGTCGGCGGCGACCGTGCCGTCGTTCTTGGCGCCGTTGTTGTCCTGGATCTCCTCCAGGGCCAGGATGTCCGGCGAGGCGAGGTTCTCGACGACGGCCTTCGCGAGGGCGTCGAACTTCGCCTGCGGGTCGCTCGGGTCGAGGTTCTCGACGTTGTACGTCGCCACGGCCAGCTCGTTCTTGTGCTGCTTCTCCGTGACCTCGCGCTCCAGGCCGTTGTCCTGGACGGTGCCGAGGGTGCGGGCCGTCAGCGTGTAGCCGCCGAACTGGTTGAAGTCGAGCGGGCCCTCGGTCTCGCCGGTGAGCACGTCGCCGACGTTCGCCTTCGGGAACGGCTGCTGGGCGAGCGGGACCAGCGACTGGATCTGGAGCCGGCCGGTGTTCTGGGACTCGTACGAGCCGTAGACCGTGCCGCCGCGGACGTTCGCGTTCTCCTCGGGCTTCACCGTGACCCACAGCTCGGCGTACGGGTCGGTGGCGCCGACCACGCGGGACTCGCCGATCCGGACGTTCGTGCCCTCCAGGGACTCGTAGTAGTCCAGGGCGTACGTCTCCGGGTCCAGCTCCAGGTTGTTGATCGAGCCGCCGTCGGCCGGGTCGCCCGCCGGGGTGTACGCGTCCGGGACGGAGTCGGCGTCGATGGTCACCGGGGCCGGGACCGCGTTGCCCTTCGACAGGACGGTGATCACCGGCTTGGAGATCTGGGTCAGCGACTGGTTGCCGGAGGTGAGGCCGCCGGGGACGTACTCGGTGACCGTGCCGTTCAGGCGGACCGCGTCGCCGACGGCGACGGTCGGGACCGAGCTCGTGAAGACGAACAGGCCCTCGCTGGTCGCCGGGTTGCCGTCGCCCTCGGGGTCCTGGATCCAGAAGCCGCGCGAACCGTAGGTGCGGACGGCGGTGACGACGCCCGTCACGCCCGTGACCTGCTTGCCCGCGAGCGGGGAGACGCGGGTCGTGCCCTGGATGTCGTGGACGCGGACGTTCGCGGCGGTGTCCTCGGTGGCCGCGTTCGCCGAGCCGGCGAGCAGGCCGGCGGCGAGAGCCGCGGCGACGACGGCGGAGACGGCGGCGGTTCTCGGTATGGAGGAAGACATCAAGGGCTCCGGAGGGTGCTTGGAGGAACGGCAGATGGTTCTACGCGCGTCAATCTCTGGTGAGAAGGGGGAACTTGTCAAGAGTCGACGGGTGTACGAAGGCTGACTGATATGTGAACCGGCGGACGGACCGCCCGGAACGTCTACCCTGAGTACCGCTCTTTCGCCGTACGGAACCCGCGTACGGCACCCGCTCGCGGCGCCGCGGGACCGTCGGGTCCGGGCGCCGGCACCGCATCCGTTCCTTCCGCACGCGTCGAGGAGAACCCCCACATGTCAGCCGAGCAGCCCACCCTTCCCCCCGTCCGGCTTCCCGCGGACGCGGAGCTGGCGCGGGAGGCACTGGCCGCGCCCCTGGTCGCCCGGGCCGTGCGGCTCGCCCGCTGGGCCGGGCCGGAGACGCGGGTCGGCGCGGGCGGCGAGCTCGTCGACGAGCAGCTGCCGGAGGCGGTGGAGGTCCTGGGGCTGACGGTCCCGGCGGACGAACTCGGCGGCGAGGAGACCGAGGCGTACGAGGACGCGGTCGAGGAGGCCGAGATCCTCGCGGGCGACGCGTGGCGGCTCGCCGTCGACACCGGCCTCGTCGAGGTCGAGGACGGCGCGGACGACGACACCCCCGGCGCGGCCGGGCCCGGCGAGAACCTCGCGCTCGTCACCGGCGGTTCGCCGCAGGACGTCCTCGCGCTGTGGCTCGACGGCTTCGACGCGGTCTTCGGCGACGCCGTCGCGCCCGTCCTCGGCGAGCTGGACACGATCGTCGGCGAGGACGGCGAGATCGACTTCGAGTCGCTCGACTGGGACCCGGAGGCGGAGGCGGAGTTCCTGGAGGGCGTCCTCGGCAACCTCTACCTGCTGACCGTCAGCGAGGGCGGGCCCGGCGAGGGGCCCGTGCCGCTGCCCGCGCTCGCCGCGTCGATGGTCGTCCCCGACGACATGGGCGAACCGACCGACGACATCCTGGAGCAGGTCTCCGACGCGATGATGCGGCTCGACGAGCAGTTCCGGCTGCTCGAACCGATCGGGCTCGTCGAGTACCAGCCCGTCGACGAGGCCCTCATGGCCGAGGAGGGCGAGGAGCCGGCCCCGCCCGTCGACGACGAGGACGTCACGCGGTACGGCATGGTCCGGCTCACGCCGCTCGGTCTGTACGGGGTCAGGGCCCGGATGCTGGACGCGGGCGTCGACGCGCCGGCCGTCGGCGACCTCGCCGACCGGGGCGCCGACGTCCTCCTCGCCGGCGTCGCCGCCTACCCGGAGGCCGCCGCGCGCGCCGAGACGGCGGGCTGGCTCGCCGGGCGCGACGCGCGGGACGCGGCGCGCGAACTGCTCGCCGCGGCACGCGGCGCCGACGCGGGCTCGCCGCTGCGGCGCCTCCACTGCCAGCAGGCCCTGTCGCTCGTCGGCGCGGAGGCGGAGCCGGCGGTCCGCGAGGTCCTCGACGACGCCGAACTCGGCGGCCTCGCGCGGGTCTGGCTCGCGGAGCGCGGCGCGGTGGACGTGCCCGCGCCCTCCGAGGCGATGATCTTCTGGCTCGCCATCGACACGATCGCGGCCCAGCTCGACGCGGCCGGCGACCTGGAGGAACTCCAGGAACTCATCGAGGGCCTCACCGGCCGCCACAGCGGCTTCTTCGACGAGGCCTGGCGCGTCGACCACCCGGCGACGGCGGAGGTCCTGGAGGCGATGGGCCGCCTCCACCGCGACAGGACCACCGCAAAGGAAGCCCGCAAGTCCGCCTTCAAGGCCCGGTCCCGCACGGGCAACTGACCTTCGGCGGACCGGGCCGGGACCGAGGCGCCTACCGGGGCCGGCGACCGGGGCGCCTACCGGGGCCGGCAGCCGGGGGCGGGGGCTTCGCGCCACCCACGAGCGTTCCCGTGGTGTTCAAGTGGCGTTCGTGGGCGGGCGGGAGGGTGGGCGGGAGAAACCGGACGTCCCAGGGAGACCCGTTCACCATGCCTCTCAACCGCAGAGAGTTCGCCAAGCAGTCCGCCGTCGCCGGTGCGGGGCTCGCCCTCACCGGGGCCGTGGGGGCCCTCGCCACCGCGCCCGCGGCGCTGGCCTCCGACGAGCCGTCGGCGCACGGGGAGGGGCGCGGGCAGCGGCTCGGGTACGGGGAGCTCGTCGCCGACCCGGCGGGGATGCTCGCGCTGCCCGCCGGGTTCTCGTACCGCGTCCTCACCCGCGCCGGTGTCACCCGCCTGGAGAGCGGCGAGTTCACCCCGCAGAAGCACGACGGCACCGCCGCCTTCGCCGGTCCGCGCGGGACCACGTACCTCGTCAACAACCACGAGCTCAAGGGCCCCCGCTCGAAGTGGGACCACCCCGTCCCGCTCACCGAGGGCCTCGTCTACGACCCGGCCGCCTCGGGCGGCTGCACCGTCGTCGAGGTCCACCGCGACGGCACCGTCTCCGAGTGGGTCGGCATCGCCGGCACCTCCACCAACTGCGCGGGCGGCTCCACCGCCTGGGGCACCTGGCTCACCGGCGAGGAGAACTCGGACCTCGCCGGCGTCAACGGCATGACCCGGGACCACGGTTACGTCTTCGAGGTCGACCCCCGCGACGCCCGCGCCAACCGCGACCCCCGCCCGGTCAAGGCCTTCGGACGGTACGACCACGAGGCCGTCGTCATCGACCCCAGGCGCGGCCACGCCTACCTCACCGAGGACGCCTCCAACCCCAACGGCCTGCTCTTCCGCTGGACGCCCCCGCAGGACTTCGAGCACGGCCGCGGCCGGCTCCGCGCCCTCGCCGACGACGCCGGCGTCCTGCAGGCCGCCAAGTGCATCGACTCCTCGGGCCGCTTCGTCGACGACCTCTCCCGCGCGACGCGCATCGGCACCGTCTACGGCGTCGACTGGACCGACGTCCCGGACCGCGACGCCCGCACCACCCCCGTCCGCAAGCAGTTCACCGGCGGCCAGGTCACCCGCGCCCGCAAGCTGGAGGGCATGTGGTGGGCGGACGGCGGCGCCTACGTCGTCTCCTCCTACGCCCGCGAGGAGAGCCCCGGGGCCGCCCACGACGGCCAGGTCTGGTTCTACGACCCCAAGCGGCGCACCCTCACCCTCAAGGTGCTCCTCGGCGTCAACGCCGCCCCCGACGAGGACGGCGCCTTCGACGGCCCCGACAACATCACCGTCTCCCCGTACGGCGGCATCGTCATCGCCGAGGACGGCGAGGGCGTCCAGCACCTCTTCGGCGCGACCGACTCGGGCCGTACCTACCCGATCGCCCGCAACGACCTGAACGACAGCGAGTTCACCGGCGTCTGCTTCTCGCCCGACGGCGACACCCTCTTCGCCAGCATCCAGGACCCCGGCGTCATGGTCGCGATCACCGGCCCCTGGCGCCGCCAGCCCCGCCGCTGACACCTGCCGCGGGACGGGACGTGATCCCTGGTCACGTCCTGGTCACGTCCATGATCGGACAACTACGATGTCAGATCATGGACGTTTTGCGGCCCGTGAGCCGGACCCCCCTGCGTGACCGGGCGTACGAGGCGCTGCGTGAGGCCATCGTGCGCGGCGATCTCGCCCCGGGCGCCCCGGTGAACGACGCCGACCTGGCCGACGGGCTGGGGCTCTCGCGCGCTTCCGTGCGCGAGGCCCTGGCCCGGCTGTGCGACGAGGGACTCGTCGAGACCCGGCCGCAGAGCTACACCCGCGTCACGCGCCCCGTCAGCCGTGTCGTCCGCGACGCCGCCACCGTCGTCCGGGTCATGCACGAGCTCGCCGCCCGTACGGGCGTCCCGCTCCTCGGCCCTGAGGGCGTCCGCGCCATGCGCGAGGCCAACGAGCGCTTCGCGGCGGCCGTCGCCGCGAACGACGTCGACGCCGCCCTGTGCGCCGACGACGCCCTCCACCACGTCCTCGTCGGCGCCAGCGGCAACCACGCGCTCGCCGCGACCATCGCCCGCTACACCCCGCTGATCCGCCGCGTGGAGCGGCGGCTCTTCGGCGACGCCGAGAGCTGCGGCTCCGTCGACCTGCACACCCGGCTCATCGACGCCTGCGAGGCGGGGGACGCGGAGGAGGCCGTCCGCGTCACCACGGAGATCTGGGCCGCCCTCGAACAGCTCGCGGACGACGCCGTGGAGGTCGCCGAGGTCACCGGCATACCGGCCCCGGCCGTCCCGTCGTCGATGTGCGCCGTCCTGGACTGCCCCGGCCCCACGGCCGGGATGCCGTAGGGCCGGTCCCCGCACGCGGGAGGGGCGCGCCGTCCGACGCGCCCCTCCTGTGTCGTGCCCGTGTGCGTGCCCGCCGTGCCTACAGCGCCTGCGCCGCCGGCTTCACCATGCCCCGGACCGTCCGCGACTTCACGAACTCGCCCATCGCCGTCATCTCCCACTCGCCGCTGAACTGCTTGATCAGCTTGGCCATCATCACGCCCGTCTGCGGCTCGGCCGAGGTCAGCTCGAAGCGGACCAGCTCCTCGCCGGTCGTCGCGTCCATCAGGCGGCAGTACGCCTTGGCGACCTCGGTGAACTTCTGGCCGGAGAAGGAGTTCACCGTGAACACCAGGCCCGTGGCGTCGGCAGGCAGCCGTCCGAGGTCGACGACGATCACCTCGTCGTCGCCCGCGCCCTCGCCGGTGAGGTTGTCACCGGAGTGCTTGATCGCGCCGCCCAGGATCGACAGCTTGCCGAAGTAGCAGCTGTCCAGGTGGTTGCGCTGCGGCCCGTACGCGATGACCGAGGCGTCCAGGTCGATGTCCTTGCCCCGGTACGCGGGCTCCCAGCCGAGGCCCATCTTGACCTGGGAGAGCAGCGGGCGGCCGCCCTTGACCAGCGAGACCGTCTGGTTCTTCTGGAGGCTGACCCGGCCCTTGTCGAGGTTGATCTTCCCGGTGGAGACGGGCGCGGGAGCCGGCGGGACCGGGGGAGCGGCCGGAGGCGCGGGCGGGACTGCGGTGGCGATCCGCGGGTCCACCGGGGGAGCCGGCGGGGCCGGGGGGACCGGGGCAGCCACCGGCTGCGCCGCGGGTGCGGCGGGCGCCGCCGGCTCCTCCTCCACGGAGACGCCGAAGTCCGTCGCGATGCCGGCCAGACCGTTCGCGTACCCCTGGCCCACCGCGCGGGCCTTCCACGCGCCGTTGCGCAGGTAGATCTCCACGACCACGAGGGCGGTCTCGGTGGCGAGCCGCGGCGGGGTGAAGGTGGCGAGGACGCCGCCGGAGTCCGCGTCGCGGACGGTGGCCGTGGGCTCGATGCCCTGGAAGGTCTGGCCGGCCGCGTCGGGGCTCGCCGTGACGACGATCCGCTCGATGCCGGGCGGGAGCGCCGTCGTGTCGACCACGATCGCGTCGGGCGCGGTGCCGCCGCCGGAGCGGTAGGTGACACCGGGCCCGGCGGGCTGGTTGTAGAAGATGAAGTCGTCGTCCGAGCGCACCTTGCCGTTGGCGCCGAGCAGCAGGCCCGAAACGTCGAGCCGCACGGGGGCGGCGACGTCCACCGCCACGCGCGCGGCGGAGAGAGGAATGTTCGAGCCGGGGGTCATAGCGGTCATGCCAGGGGTAACGAACCGCACACCTTTGCCGTTCCCTTACCCTCATCCGGTTCGACCACAAGAAGATTCGTTCGAAGACAATGGGTGCCATGGGTGGGATCTCGTTCCGCACGCGGGACGTCGACGAGGCGCGCGAGGAGCTCGGCGCGCGGTACTACGCGAACCGCATGGACGTCCTCGGGGGCCAGGGCGGCCCCTTCGCGGCGCGCTTCGACACCGTCCAGCTCGGACCCCTCGTCCTCGGCGACCTGAGCTGCGGGGCGGACGTCCGGATGACCTTCGGTGAGCTCGGCGCCTACCACCTGAACGCCCCGCTCGGCGGCAGCATGGCGGTCCGCCAGGGCAGCGGCCCGGCCCTCGTCGCGACCGCCACCGAGGCCGTCCTGCTCGACCCCGCAGGGGACACCGTCCTCGACCGCTGGACCGGCGACTGCCGGAACCTCGCCGTGAAGGTCGGGGCGGCCGAACTGCGGGAGTGCCTGGAGCGCCTGCTCGGCCGTCCGCTGAACGGCCCGCTCACCTTCCGGCCGTACCTGGACGTCACGCGGGGCCCCGGCGCGAGCTGGGTCCGCCTCGCCCGGCAGGTCGCCGCCGAGGCCTTCGCCGGCGAGGGCGTCGCCCGGCACGAGCTCGTCGCCAAGCCGCTCCAGGAGGCCCTGCTCAACGGGCTGCTCCTGGCCGCCGACCACCCCTGGCGCGAGGCCCTCGACCACCCCGGCGAGCCCCGCCGCCCCGCGCCCGTCAAGCGCGCGATGGACGCCGTGCGGGAGCGTCCCGAGCACCCCTTCACCACCGCCGAACTCGCCGCCGTCGGCCGGGTCAGCGTGCGGCGCCTCCAGGAGTCCTTCCGGGAGTACGTGGGCCTGTCCCCGATGGCGTACGTGCGCGAGGTCCGCCTCGACCGGGTCCGCGAGGAGCTGCGGGCGGCCGCGCCGGACGAGGTGAGCGTGAGCGAGGTGTCCTGGCGCTGGGGCTTCGCCCACCAGGGGCGGTTCGCGGCCCGGTACCGGGAGAAGTTCGGCGAGACGCCGTCCCGGACGCTCAGGAACGGCGGCTGACCGGAGGGGGGCGGAGGGCCGGTCGGAGGGCTGACCGGAGGGCGGGCGCACGGCGTCGTGCCACGCCGTCGGGGGAGTCCGTCAGGTCTTCGGCAACGTCGTCGCGCAATGCGGACACCGGCCGCGTTCCGCGGCTCGCGGTGATTCCCGCCCGTGCATAACGTGGACATGTCCGGCTTTGCCAGCGCACGCCGTGACGCGGAACCTGGTCGGCTCCATCCCCCCGTAGCGGGCCGGCCGGGTGTCACCGCCGACCGCCGCGCCGGCCCCACTGAGCTCTCCCCCGCGCTCAGTGCGGCCAGCGCGGCGGGTCCACGCAGAACCGGCCGCCGAGGTACACGTCGTCGGCGCTCCCCTCCTCCGGCAGGCCCTGCTCCGCGATCAGCTTCTCCGCGTACGCCTCCGAGTCGTCCCGCGGCTCGTAGCCGAGTGCCCGGGCCGTGGAGAGGTCCCACCACAGGCGCGTGTTGGCCGAGGAGCCGTTCACCACGGTGTGGCCCACGGACTCCGCGGTGAGCGAGGCGTGGAGGAGGCGCGCGCAGTCGCCGGGGCTGAGCCAGAGCGACAGCATCCGGACCGAGGTGGGCTCGGGGAAGCAGGAGCCGATGCGGACGGAGACCGTCTCGATGCCGTCCCGGTCCCAGTAGAGCTGGGCGAGGTCCTCGCCGAAGCACTTGGAGAGGCCGTAGAAGGTGTCGGGGCGGTGCGGGGTGGTGACGGGGACCCGCGGCTCGCCCTCGCCCGGGCGGCGGGTGAAGCCGACGGCGTGGTTGCTGGAGGCGAACACGACGCGCCGGACGCCCTCCTCGCGGGCCGCCTCGTAGAGGTGGTGGGTGCCGGTGATGTTCGCGGCCACGATCGCGTCGAACCCGGCCTCCAGGGAGATCCCGGCGAGGTGCACGATCGCGTCGACGCCCCGGACGGCCTCGCGCAGGGCCGCGCGGTCCGCGAGGTCGGCGACGACGGCGTCCGGTTCGCCCGCGACGGGGACGACGTCCAGGAGGCGGAGCTCGTAGCCGTACGCGGGCAGCAGCTCCCGCATCAGCGTGCCGACGCCGCCGGCGGCGCCGGTGAGGAGGACGGTGCGGGGTGCGGGCATGGAGCGGGTCTCCTCGGTTGGGTCGCGTTCACAACCATGGACACGCTAGGGAGTGCGGCGACGGAGCGTCAAGAGCCGGTCCAGCGAGGCTTTTCCTGCCGTACCCCCAGGCCTTGACCCGCGCTTCGGGGCTGATCTAGCGTGCGCCGGGTCGTCACTGTTCAAGGATGTGGACGACTGTCGGGCCGGCCGTCGGGATGACCGTCAGGACGACCGGCAGGGCGACGGGAGCAGCGGACGGCTAGGAGGCCGGAGCGTGAGAGCGGGCGTCTTCCTCTATCCCTGGGACGTCGACGGCGACCCCGCCGCCCCCGGCCGCCTCGCCGCACTCGCCCGGCTCGGCGTCACCCAGGTGACCCTCGCCGCCGCCTACCACTCCACCCGCGCGCTCAGCCCCCGCCACCCGGCGCACCGGATCGTCACCGCCGAACACGCCGCCGTCCTCTACCCGCCGGACCCCGCCCGCTGGGCCGGCCGGGCCCTGCGCCCGTACCCGGCGGGGCAGTGGGCCCCCGGCGACGCGTACGGCCGCGCCGCGGAGGCCCTCGACGGCACCGGGCTCGACGTGCACAGCTGGGTCGTCCTCGCCCACAACTCCCGCCTCGGCGCCGAACACCCCGAGACCTCCGTCGTCAACGCCTACGGCGACCGCTACCCCTGGGCCCCGTGCGTCGCCCGCCCCGACGTCCGCGCCCTGCTCGTCGGCCTCGCCGCCGAGGCCGCCGTGCGGCCCGGCGCCGCCGGCACCGAGCTGGAGTCCTGCGGCTGGTACGGCTTCGCCCACCTCCACGCCCACGACAAGACCTCCGGGGTCCCGCTGGGCGAGCGCGAGCAGTACCTGATGTCCCTCTGCTTCTGCCCCTCGTGCCGCGAGGGGTACGGGAACGCGGGCGCCGATCCCGACGCGCTCGCCGCCGCCGTCCGCGCGGCCCTCGCACCCGTGTGGGCCGGATCGGGGCCCGCCGGCGGGCTCGGCGCCCTGGAGGCACCCGCCCGCGCCTGGCGCGCCGGGGCGGCGCGCTCCTTCCAGGACGAGGCCGTGGCGGCCGTCCGCGCCGCCGCCCCGCCCGGCTTCCGCGTCCTGCTGCACGCGGACCCCGACCCGTACCGCTGCGGCGCCGACGCCGGTACGGACCCCGCGCACGTCCTGGGCCTCGCGGACGGCGTCGTCGCCCGCCCGCCGAAGGTCGCCGCCTTCGCGGCCCGCGCACGGCCCGGAACGGTCGTCGCCGCCAACCTGTCCGTCGTCACCGGCATGGGCGGCGCCCCCGCCCGCCTGGCCCGTGACGCGGTGGCCGCCCGCGCGGCCGGCGCCACCGAACTCCGGCTCTACCACGCGGGCCTGGCCTCGGACACGGACCTGGAAACCGTCCGCGGGGAGCTGCGGGCCCTGGCGGCTCTAGGGGGTGTCTGACACGCCCCTGCGGCCCTCGGCGAGGAGCCGCAGGGTCGAGGCGCGGGTCGCCGCGACATGGGCGCGGGCCAGGGACTCGGCGGCCGCCTCGTCCCCGTCCCGTACCGCCTCGAAGAGCCGCTCGTGCGCGCCGCACATCGGCTCGCCGTCCGACTCGGCCGACGTCAGCCGGAAGAGCCGCCGCAGCCGGGCGTCGAGCGGGGTCATCAGCTCCACCAGGAGCGGGTTGCCGGAGAGTTCGACGACCGACCGGTGGAAGTCGGCGTTGAGCGAGACCGCCTCGCGCAGCCGGCCCGCCGCCACCGCCCGCCGCGCCCGGGCGAGGAGCTCCTCCAGGGCGCGCAGGGCCTCGGGTCCCGCGTGCCGGGCGGCGAGACGGGCGGCGAGGCCCTCCAGGTTCTCCCGTACGTCGAAGAGGTCCTCGGCCTCCTCCGGCCCGAACGCCGTCACGACCGAGCCCTGCCGGGGCCGCACCGAGAGGAAGCCCTCCGACTCGAGGCGCTGCACGGCCTCCCGCACCGGCACCCGGGAGACCCGGAGCTCCTCGGCGATCTCGCGCTCGACGAGCCGGGTCCCCGGCGGGTACTCGGCCTCGATGATGCGCTCGCGCAGCTCCGCGTACACCCGCTCCCGCAGGGACGGCCTGGCCTCTTCTGCGACGGGGTCGCCGGGGCGGGACGGGTTCATGGGGCTCCGGTGCCGACGTGTGGGGGTGGAGGACACCCGATCTTCGCAGACCCGGCTCCCGGCCCGCCGCTCAGACCAGGCGGCCGTCCACGGCCACCACCCGGCCCGCCCGCACCACGAGCTCGACGCCCGGCTGGTCGACGACCGCCTGCGGCACGCACTCGCCGTCGAGGAGCATGAAGTCGGCGGGGGAGCCGGGGCGGAGCTCCGCCCTCGGCAGGCCGAGGAGCTCCGCGCCGCCGTCGGCCGCGAGCCGGAAGCAGGCCTCCAGCTCCTCGTCGAGGCGGGCGTCGAGCGCCCAGGCGGCGAGCCAGGCCCGGTGCAGCATGTCCGCGTTGCCGAACGGGCTCCAGCTGTCCCTGACGCCGTCCGAACCGAGCCCGACCGTCACCCCGCGCTCGGCCAGGCGCCGGAACGGCAGGATCGTCGTCCCCGACAGGGCGACCGTGGTGAGCGAGACCCCGGCCTCCGCGAGCAGGTCGGCCGTCTCGTCGAGCTCGCGCCCGGAGAGCTGGGCGACCGCGAAGGCGTGCCCGACGTTCACCTTGCCCCGGAGGCCGAGCGCGCGGGTCCTGGCCGCGATGTCCCGCAGCGGCCCGAGGCCCGTCTCGCCCCGGTCGTGGAGGTGGATGTCGAGGCCGAGGCCGTGCTTCTCGGCGAGGGTGAAGACCGTGCCCAGCTGGTCGCCGTCCCCGCAGCCCTCCGCGTCGTAGCCGGCCGGGTCGATCCCGCCGATGTGGGAGACGAGCCCGCTCGCGGCGGCCTCCGCCAGGAGCTCGGCGACGCCCGGCTCCCGGACCACCCCGTGCTGCGGGAACGCGACCAGCTCGACGTCGACGATCCCGGCCAGCTTCCGGGCCGCCTCGGCGACGCCCTCGACGCCGGAGAGGCCGAACGCCGGTGCCACGTCCGCGTGGGCGCGCATCGCGCGCGTGCCCCGGGCCGCCGCGTGCGACATCAGCCGCAGCGCCCGCTCGCCCACCGGGGTGGGCAGCGCGCGGGCGAGCTCGACGTCCCCGGCGACGTACTCCGCGATGCCCCGCGCGGGCCGCCTGGTGTGCCAGGGCTCGCCCCAGGACGTCTTGTCGGGGTGGATGTGGGCGTCGACCAGGGTCGGCAGCGCGAGCCGCCCGCCCCCGTCGACCCGCTCGACGACGGCGTCCGCCGGGACCTCGGAGACGTCGGCGACCAGGACCCCGTCGACGGCGACCAGGTCGCGGGCCGGGCCCCCGAAGGGCCGGACGTCGTGGAACACGGTCGCGGTACGGGGCGGGGGCGTGGTCACGGGGGCTCCTCGGTCCGGGGACTGCTGGTATACCACCCTGGTATACCAGACGGCGGGATCCTGGGACCCGGGCCGGCTCGGCCGAGCTCCTGCCCTGCCCTGCCCTGCCCGGCTCCGGCCCGGCTTTGCCCTGGCCCGGTAGTGGCCCGCCCCCACCCGCCCCGCTCCTCACCAGGCCAGGTCCTCCAGCGCGTCCAGGTCCGGCATCCCCGCCCCCTCCGGCTCCGCGTCCTCCCCGCCGCCGCCGTCCACCCGCAGTTCCGCCCAGATCGTCTTGCCGCGCCGGCCGTACCGCGTGCCCCAGCGCTCCGCGTACCGCGCCACCAGGTACAGCCCGCGCCCGCCCTCGTCCGTCGCCGCCGCGTGCCGCAGGTGCGGGGAGGTGCTGCTGCCGTCCGAGACCTCGCAGATCAGCGTCGCCCGGTCGTGGAGCAGCCGTACCCGCACCGGATCCGCCCCGTACCGCACCGCGTTCGTGATCAGCTCGCTCAGGACGAGCTCCGCCGTGAACGCCAGCCCCTCGAGCCCCCAGTCCGACAGCTTCGCCGCCGCCGCGTTCCGTACCGGCGAGACCGCCGACGGGTCCCGCTCGACGTCCCACTCCGCGATCCGCTCCCGGTCGAGCATCCGGGTCCGCGCCACGAGGAGCGCGATGTCGTCGCGCGGCGAGGACGACAGCAGCGTCGCGAGGACGTCCGCACAGGTCTGCTCGGGCGTACGGTCCGGGCGCGCCAGCGTCGACCGCAGCAGCGCGAGACCCGTGTCCAGGTCCCGGCCCCGGTCCTCCAGGAGCCCGTCCGTGAAGAGCACCAGCTTGCTCCCCTCCGGCAGCCACAGCTCCGTCGTCTCGAACGGCATGTCCCCGAGCCCGAGCCCCAGCGGCAGCCCCGGCGCCAGCTCCGGGAACTCCACCCGCCCCTCCGGGTCCACGAACGCCGGCCCCGGATGCCCCGCGCTCGCCACCTCGCACCGCCCGGACGCCGGGTCGTAGATCGCGTACAGGCAGGTCGCCCCCGTGATGCCCGCGTCCGGCCGCCGCCCGTCGCCCGCCGTGTCCTCCCCGTCGGCCGCGTCCTGCGGGCCGCCCGTCTCCGCGTCGTCGATCCGGCCCGTCAGCTCGTCGAGGTGGCCGAGGAGCTCGTCCGGCGGGACGTCGAGCGTCGAGAAGTTGTGCACCGCCGTCCGCAGCCGCCCCATCGTGGCCGCCGCGTGCAGCCCGTGCCCCACCACGTCCCCGACCACCAGGGCCACCCGCGCGCCCGGCAGCGGGATCACGTCGAACCAGTCACCGCCCACCCCCTCCTTCGCCGGGAGGTAGCGGTAGGCCACGTCCACCGCGCTCCGGTCCGGCAGCACCCGGGGCAGCAGGCTCCGCTGGAGGGTCACCGCCATCGCGTGCTCGCGGGTGAACCGGCGGGCGTTGTCGATCGCCACCGCCGCCCGCGCCGCCAGCTCCTCCGCGAACGACATGTCCTCCTCGCCGAAGGGCTCCGGGGTGTCCGCGCGCCAGAAGTTGGCCATCCCGAGGACCACCCCGCGCGCCATCAGCGGCACCGTGAGCAGCGAGTGCATCCCGTACGCGAGGGCCTGCGCCGCCCCTTCCGGGTCCTGGGCCCGCCAGGCCTCCGCCGTGGCCAGCTCCGTCTCCACCGAGTGCCCCGCCGCGAGGGCCGTCGCCATCGGCGCCCCCTCCACGTCGTACCGGACCGTGTCGCCGACCGGCTGGAGCGGCTGGTCGGGCCGCAGCCCGCTCAGCGCCGTCCGCCGCATCTCGGCCGCCGCCAGCGCCGACGCGGGGGGCTCCTCGCCGCGCAGCACCGGTTCCAGGAGCTCCACCGTCGTGAAGTCGGCGAAGCGCGGCACCGCCACCTCCGCGAGCTCCTCCGCCGTCCTGACGACCTCCAGGGTCGTGCCGATCCGCACCCCCGCCTCGTACAGGAGCTGGAGCCTGCCCCGGGCGACCGCCGCCCGGCCGGTCACGGCCGCCAGCTCCGTCGTGTCCCGCATCGTCATGACGCTGCCCGTGCCGATCCCGTCCGGGATCGTCGGCCGGACGCTCACCGCGATCAGCCGGTCGCCCGCCCGGTGGACCTCGTCGGTGGCCACCCGGCCCGAGACGAGGAGCTCGACCGTACGGGGGTCGAGACCGAGCTCCGACACGTGCCGCCGCTCCGTCTCCGCCTCCGCCGACAGGCCGAGCAGCCGGCGGGCCTCGTCGTTGGCGAGCAGCAGCCGGCGGTCGGGGCCCAGGATGAGCACGCCCTCCCGGACGGCGTGCAGGACCGCCTCGTGGTGCTCCTTCATCCGGGTCATCTCGGTCGGGCCGAGGCCGTGGGTCTGCCGCCGCAGCCGGCGGCTCACCAGGCCCGCGCCGCCCACCGCGAGCGCGAGGGCGCCGGCCGCCGCGCCGGCGAGGAACGGCACCCGGCCCCGCAGCGCGTCCGAGATGCTCTGCACCTCGACGCCGCTGCTGACCATCCCGACGATCCTGCCCCCGTCGTCGACGACCGGGACCACGGCCCGGACCGCGTCGTTGGGCTCGCCCCGGAAGACCTCCGTGAAGGACTCCCCGTCCACCGTCGCCCGGGTCAGGTCCCCGGTCGCCGTCCGGCCGATCAGCTCCGGCTGCGAGTCGGTGTACCGGATGCCGGACGGGCCGAGGACCGCGACGAAGTCGACGCCCGTGGCGCGGCGGGTCTGCTCCGCCCGGTCCTGGAGCGCGGCCGTGGGGTCGGGCGAGGTCAGGGCGTCGTCGACGCCGGGGGCCTTCGCGAAGGCCTCGGCGACGGCGAGGGAACGGATGCGGGCGTCGCGTTCGGTGTCCCGCTGGGCCTGGTGGAAGATCACGAAGACGGCGGCGGCGATGACGAGCAGGGCGATGAGGGCCTCCAGGGCGAAGACCTGGCCGGCGACGCTGCGGAGGCCGGTGTGGCGGTCACCGGCGGGCGCTCCCGTGCCGTGAGCGCTGCCGCGTCGGCGGTCGCGGGGAGTCCGGCGGGGCGTCATCCCGTGCTCCTGCTCCGGGCGACGAGCAGCGCCACGTCGTCCTGTGCGCCCGGCCGCCGCAGGGACCGGAGCAGCAGGTCGCAGGTCTCCTCCAGGGACCCCCGCGCCCCGTCGAGGATCTCGACGAGCAGGGCGAGCCGGTCGTCGATCGCCTCGTCGCGGGTCTCGACGAGACCGTCCGTGTACAGGACGAGGACGTCACCGGGACGGAACGGGACACGGGCCGTGCGGAACGTGCCGCCGCCGGGGCGACCGCCGGGGGCGCCGCCGGGGACGCCGCCCACCCCGAGCGGGACCCCCGGGGAGACCGTCACCAGCTCGGCCGGGCCGTCCACCGGGATCCGCACGGGCGGCAGGTGCCCCGCGTTCGCGATCCGGCAGCGTCCCAAGCGCGGGTCGTGCACGGCGAAGAGGCAGGTCGCGATGGAGTGCTCCAGGCCCGCCGTGATCCGGTCCAGGTGGTGCAGGACCCGCGCGGGGGACAGGTCCAGGTCCGCGAACGCGCAGGTCGCCGTCCGCAGCCGGCCCATCGTCGCCGCCGCGTCGATCCCGCTGCCCATCACGTCCCCGACGACCAGCGCCGTCTTGTCCTCGGGCAGCGGGATCACGTCGTACCAGTCCCCGCCGACCTCGCTCGACGCCTGCGCCGGCTGGTAGCGGGCGGCCACCTCCAGGCCGGCGCGCGGCGGGGGCGTACCCGGCAGGAGACTGCGCTGGAGGGTCACGGCGGAGTTCCGCACGCTCTGGTACCAGCGGGCGTTGTCGATGCTCACGGCCGCGCGCGCCGCCAGCTCCGTCGCCAGCAGGACGTCGTCCCCGTCGAACGGCACCGGATTGCGGTCCCGCTTGAGGTCGAGCGCGCCGAGGACCTCGCCGCGGGCGATCAGCGGCACCGCGAGGTACGAGTGGACCCCGGCCCGCTCCAGGAGCTCCGCCGCCTCGGGGCTCCGCGCGATCCGGGGCAGGTCGCCGGGGCCGACGTGCCGCACCAGGACCGGCATCCCCGTGTGGACGCAGCGGGTCACGAGCCGGTCCGCCCCGTACATCGCCACCTCGCCCGGCGGATCGGCGGCCGGCAGCGCCTCCGTCGGCCCCGAGGCCTTCACCGCCAGCGCCCGGAACAGCTCCGGGCCGCCGCCCTCGCTGTCGCCGGGCCTGCGCAGGGCGAGGACGGAGTCCAGGACGTCGACGGCGGCGACGTCCGCGAGCTCCGGCACCACGACCCCGGCGAGCTCGTCGGCGGTCCGCTCCACCTCCAGGGTCGTGCCGACCCGCGCGGAGGCGTCCGCCACCAGCGCGAGGCGCCGCCGCGACCGGCCCGCCGCCGCGTCCGCGTCGTGCTGCTCGGTCACGTCGATCACCGAGACGGCGACCCCGAGGACCCGGCCCTCGGGGCCGTCGAGCCGGTAGAAGGAGAGCGACCAGGCCCGCTCGTGGTCCGGGTCCGACGGGGTCCGGCCGGTGGTCTGGTGGTCCAGCAGCGGCGTGCCCGTGGCGAGGACGGCCCGCAGCGCGGTCTCCAGGGCCTCGGCGTCGACCAGCGGCAGCATGTCGCCGATGCGGCGGCCGAGGTGGAGCGCGGCGGGGATGCCGTTGATCCGCTCCAGGGCCGGGTTCACGAGGACGTACCGGAGCTCCGGGTCGAGGACCGCGAGGCCGATGGGGGACTGCGAGACGAGCCGGTCGGAGAGGGCGAGACCGGTCTCGACGCGCTCGACGACGGAACGGTCGGCGGCGATGCCGAGCGCGTACAGGCCGCCCAGGTCGTCGGTGAGCCGCATGTTGCGGAACTCCACGTCGCGGGTCGTGCCGTCCTTGTGCCGTACGGGGAAGGTGCCCGCCCACGTCGTGCCGCCGTGCAGCACCTCGCCGAAGAGGCGCATGGCCTCCTCGCGGTGCTCCGGGCCGACGATCAGGCGGGCGACGTAGCGACCGAGGGCCTCGTCGGCGCGGTAGCCGAAGAGGGCTTCCGCCTGGGGGCTCCAGAGGACGACGCGGCCGCGGGCGTCGATGACGACGGCGGCGACGCCGAGCATGTCGAGGAGGCCGGTGCCGTCGAAGGGCACGCCCGCGTGCCCCGCCGTATCCGGGAAGGAACCGGCCGTCACCCTGCCCTCCTCCCGCAGCGCACGCGCGCCTGCTTCCATGCTCCCCGGGGAGGGGCGGGGGCGCATCGTGAGAGGGCCGGGGGAGGGGTCCCGGGGATCGGGAACCTGCCCTAACTCCGGGCGGCGGTCCGCTTCTCGTACCTCAGGGCCAGACCGGTCGCCAGGGCCCCGAACCCCTCCCACAGGCCCACGCCGAGGAAGCCGGCCGGGGCGCGCCCGGTGACGACGGCGAGGGTGAAGACCGCGCAGGTCAGGAGCCGGAAGGGGACCGTCCACCGGAAGAACGGCTTCCAGTCGGCGAGCGCGGCGAGGACGTAGTACACGCCCATGTTCAGCGCGGCCATCGACGAGGCCGTGAGGAAGACGAGGGTGTGGTCGCCGTCCGCGCGCCGGTCCGCCGGCATGGGCTCGAAGCCCATGACCGTGAGGAGGGCGTCGGGGACGACCAGTCCCACCACCCCGAGCGCGCCTGCGAGCACGCCGAAGACGGCCATCGTCCAGCCGGACAGGGAACGGGGCAGGCGCACGGCGGTCCTCACAGGAGCGGACGGAAACGACAGGGAAACGACCAGGACGGGGGCACGCCCCGCGATTCGCGTACGCGTGCGAATCGCGGGGCGTGCCCCTGCATATCGTGTGAGGGGCCCCTACGGCCAATCGCCCTCACCCACCGGTCACTTCACGGCGCCCCACTTCACGTCGCCGCACCTCACGTCGCCCCACCTCACTTCAGCGCCGCCTTCATCATCTTCTGCGCCACCGGCGCCGCGAGACCGTTGCCGCTGACCTCCGAGCGCGCCGCGCCCGAGTCCTCGATCATCACCGCGACCGCGACCTGCTTCCCGGTCGACGGGTCCTTGGCGTACGAGGTGAACCAGGCGTACGGCGTCTTGCTGTTGTTCTCGCCGTGCTGCGCCGTACCCGTCTTTCCGCCGACCTCGGCCCCGGACACCGCCGCGTTGCTGCCGGTGCCCTTCTCCACGACCGTCCGCATGGCGCTGCGCAGCTGCTCCGCCGTCGCGGAGGAGACGATCCGGGTGGTGTCCCCGTCCTTGTACGACTGAAGCGCGTCGCCGTCCGAGTCGACGACCTCCGAGACCATGTGCGGGGCCGCGAGGAGGCCGTCGTTGGCGATGGCCGACGAGACCATGGCCATCTGCAGCGGGGTCGCGGTCACGTCGAACTGGCCGATGCCGGTGAGCGCGGTCTGCGCCTTGTCCATGCCGGACGGGTAGACGCTCGCGTACGCGCGGACCGGGACGTCGAGCTCGTCGTCGTTGAAGCCGAACTTCTCCGCCATCGCCTTCACCTTGTCCTGCCCCAGGTCGACCGCCATCTTGGCGAAGACGTTGTTGCAGGAGTACTGGAGCGCGGTCCGGATCGTCGCGTTCTCGCAGGGCGCGGAAGGGTTCTCGTTCTTGAGGACGGTCCGCGTGTTCGGCAGCGTGTACGGGTTCGGGCTGTCCGTCGCCGTGTCCACGTTCCCGTACAGGCCGTCCTCCAGGGCCGCCGCCGCGACGACCAGCTTGAAGGTGGAGCCGGGCGGCAGCGGCTGGCGCAGGGCCCGGTTGACCATCGGCTTGTCCTCGTCGGCGTTGAGTTCCTTCCACGCCGCGCCGTCGTTCGTCCCGGAGATCGCCGACGGGTCGTACGAGGGGGTCGACACCATGGCGAGGATCCGCCCGGTCGACGGGTCGACCGCCACGGCGGCGCCCTTCTTGCTGCCGAGTGCCTCGTAGGCGGCCTTCTGCACGGCCGGGTCGATCGTCGTGACGACCGTCCCCGGCCTCTGCTGCTCCCGCGTGACCGCGTCCACGGGGTTCTTCAGCCGGTCGTCGGTGCCGTCGAGGACGTCGTCGTAGATGCCCTCCAGCTGCGTGGCGCCGTAGGCCTGCGAGCTGTACCCGGTGACCGCCGAGTAGAGCGCGCCGTCCGTGTAGGTCCGCTTGTACGCGAGATCGGATCCCTCCGTCTTCTTCGAGCCGGTGACCGGCGAACCGGCCACGACGATGTCACCGAGCGGCTGCGCGTACTGCGCGATCGTCTTCCGCCGGTTCTTCGAGTCGTCCGCGAGCGCCTTGCCTTCGTACGCCTGCACCCAGGTGGCCCGCCCGAGGAGGGCGAGCACGAGGACGAGGACGAAGACCGACGTGTGCCTGATCGTCTTGTTCATCGCACTAAGGGGGACGAACGGACCGGCGGCGGACGTTCCGGATGTGTTCGGTTTCTCAGGGAACCTTCATGTCGGGACCGTCGGACCGGCCCGTACAGTGCGGCCATGATCGAGGACGCGGTGCCCGAGGCGTACAGGACGAGCGGGGAGGCCGCCGTGTGGGCGGTGCTCGTCGAGGAGGAGAGCCAGGTGCTGGGGGACTCCCGGTGGGTGCTCGCCCGTCGGCACGAGGTCGACCGGGGCGGGCGGGCCGCCGCCGAGGCGCTGGCGCGGAAGCTGGCGATGGAGCACGTGCCCCGTGCGATCGGGGACCTCTCCGGCGCGACCGCCGGGCGCCGGGTCTTCAGGGTCTCCGACGGGTCCTGGCTCGTCGACGTGCGGGGCGGCGGTTACGACCCCGGGGCGCACTGCCGGATCACGGTCGCCGAACAGGTCCACGTCCAGCCGTACGTCCCGGCCCCGCCGAAGGCCGCCGCCACGCCGCCCGCCAGGCCGCCGGCCGGGCCCCGGCGCCTGTTCGGACGGGGCTGAGGACCGGGCGGAGGGGCGGGCTGACGGCCTGGCGGAGGACCGGGCTGGGGACCGGCGTCACGTGACCGTCTCCGCTCAGCCCGCCCGCACGAAACCCGACTCGTACGCCACGATGACCGCCTGCGTCCGGTCGCGGGCGCCCAGCTTCGCGAGGACCGCCGCCACGTGGGTCTTCACCGTCGCCGGGCCCACACCCATCCGGGTCGCGATCTCGGCGTTCGTGAGGCCCGTCGCCACGTTCCGCAGCACCTCCGCCTCCCGCTCCGTCAGGCGCGCCGCCCACGGCGGGGGCGCCGGGGAGCGGCGGGCGTGTTCGGCGGCCAGGGCGCGCACCGCCGCCGGATAGAGGAGGGAGTCGCTGCGGGCGACCAGCCGGACCGCGCCGACCAGTTCCTCCGGCGCCGCCCGCTTCAGCAGGAACCCCGCCGCGCCCGCGCGCAGCGCCTCGTACACGTACGCGTCGTTCTCGAAGGTCGTGACCACGACGATCCGGGGCGGCTCCGGCATCGAGCGGAGGATCTGCTCGGTCGCCCGGATCCCGTCGATCTCCGGCATCCGCACGTCCATCAGGACGACGTCCGGCCGTTCCGCCCGCACCACCGACACGGCCTCGGCGCCGGTCGCCGCCTCGCCGACGACCTCCAGGTCCGGTTCCGCGTCGAGGATGACCCGCAGGGCCGTCCTGACCATCCGCTCGTCGTCGACCAGGACGACCCGTATCGCCGGGGGCGCCGCGCTCACCGGGGGATCCTCGCCGCGAGCCGCCACACGCCGTCCGCCGGGCCCGCCTCGGCGGTGCCGCCGAGCAGCCGGGCCCGCTCGGCGACCCCGAGCAGGCCGCGCCCGCCGTCCGGTCGCGCGACCGGGGGCCGCTCGGGCAGGGGGTTCTCCATGACGATCTCCAACTCCTCGGTACGGGCGGTCAGTCGTACGGTCACGGGCGCGCCGCCCGCGTGCCGGGCCGCGTTCGTCAGGCCTTCCTGGACGATCCGGTACGCCTCGCGGGACACCGTCTCCGGTACGGAGTCCAGCGCGCCGGTCACGGTCAGCGCGACGCGCGGCCCCGCGCCCCGCGCCAGGGCGTCCAGGTTGTCGAGCCCCGGTCCCACGCCCATCGCCTCGCCGGTCTCCTCGCCCCGCCGCAGCAGGCCGAGCGCCCGGTCGAGCTCCCCGACCGTCCGCCGGGTCGTCTCCTCGATGGCGGTCAGCGCCTCCTGGACGAACTCCAGGTCGGCCGCGTCCCCCGCCGCCAGGACCCGGCGCGCCGCGCCCGCCTGGAGGGTGACCGCGCTCAGCGCGTGTCCCACCGAGTCGTGCAGTTCGCGGGCGAGCCGGTTCCGGGCCTCCGCCTCCGCCGCCCGCCGCTCGGCCGCCGCGAGCCGGTCCGCCGGGCCCGGCCCGAGCAGCCGGGGCGCCTCCCGGGCGAGCAGCGCCCCGACGGCGGCGGCGCCCGCCGCGAGCGCGAGCAGCATCAGGAGCGCCGCCGGGATCGCCGCCCACAGCCACCAGGGCCGGTCGAGCCCCCAGAACCGGCCGAGCTCCGACCTCCGCAGCGCCGACGAGAACGGCAGCGCGAGGACCGAGAGGGCGAACGGCGGCAGCGCGAGCGTCGCCCCGCTGACCAGCGCCCCCGCGCCCAGGTGCAGCGTGAACCAGCCGGCCGTCCTGGCCCTGGCGTCGCGCCCCCGGGCGGGCCCGTCCGCGAAGCCGTCCGCCGGCACCCCGCACAGCGCCCGCGCCGCCGCCACCGACATCGGCCGGGCCAGCGGGAAGAGGGCGGTGACGGCGGCGAGCGGCAGCCCGACGGCGTACGCCCCGAACTGCCCCGCGAGGTCCCCCGAGAACATGCCGGGGGTGTCGAGGAACGCCCCCACGACCAGCGAGCCGACCATCCAGTACGGCATGAACAGGGCGCCGCCCAGGATCAGGTGCAGCCAGCGCCGTCTGGCCCGCTGCCCGAAGAGCGCGCCCGTCCACCGCCTCACGCCTCGGCGCTCCGCCGCCGCAGGAAGACGGCCAGGCAGGCGGCGAGCAGGAACCCCGTGATCATCTGCCCAGCGTAGGACAGTCGTGCGAGGGCCGTGATCGTGTCGACGGCCTCGCCCGCCGGCTGGAACGAGACGAGCGTCAGGTACGCGCCCCAGCAGCCGACCGCGCCGGTGGACACCCAGGCCGCGGCGAGGACGGGCCGCACGTCGAGCCGGGCGGGCCGCCGCCGGACGAGGAGGAGGGTGGAGACGGCCGCGGCGAAGAGGAAGGCGAGGCGGAGGGCTTCCACGATCGCCTGGTCGACATCGCCCGCCTCCGCGAGCCGGCCCGCCTGGAGCACCGCCGTGACGGCCGCGAGCGCCGTGCCGGCCAGGGCCGCCGCCCGCACGCCGGGCCCCGGGACCCGCGCGGACACCTCGCCGAGCCGCCCGCGCCAGACCCGGCCCCAGCGGTCCCGCGCGTAGAGGAGGAAGAGGACGCCGAGGGCGAGGCCCTGCAGGATGAAGCCGCCGTAGACGACGCCGAAGACCCACGGGTCGAGGTAGGAATCGCTCGGGTCGGCCGCCGGGGCGTCGGCGGTGAGGAGGCCGGCGAGGAGCTGCGCCGGGAAGCCGGTGGCGATCGGGGCGAGGAGCCCGGTCGCCGCCCACGTCGGCAGGACGAGCAGCGGGTCGGGTATCCGCGGCCCCCGCTCCCGCGTGAGGAGCACGGCGAGGGCGATGACGGCGGCGTCGGCGAGCAGGGTGAGCGTGTTGGCGACGGCCATCAGCACGGGGTGGTCGAGCAGCGGGCTCCCGGCCGGGATGCCGAGCTCGCCGCCCGCGATCCAGACGGCCTTGAGCACGATGTACGGGAGGCAGGCGCCGATCGCGAGGACGCGCAGCGCCCGGCGGACGGCGGGGAGGGAGGAGGTCGGTGTCATGGCTCCACGCTCCCGTGCGGCCCGGGTGCGCCACGTCCTGCCGGACGGCGAACCGCCTCCGCCGCGCGGGGGAGAGGCCCGCCCCGGAGGGACTACACCAGGCCTCGGAGGGACGCCACCAGGCCCCGGAGGGACGCCACCGGGCCCCGGAGGGGCGCCACCAGGGCACACGATTGACCGGAGAAAGCGGCCACTGATTGCCCCCGTCGCCCGGGTCAATGGCGCCCTAGGGTGGTGTTCATGAACGATAACACGACCTTCGCCCCGCTCCTGACCCGCGCCGCCACCGCCGAGACCACCGCCGACCCCAGCAGCGTGATGACCCTCCTCGCCGACTCCGGCACCACCGGCGGGCAGCTCACGAGCTACCGGTCCTCGTTCGCGAAGGGCGCGGTCGGTGCCCCGGCGCACTTCCACACCAAGGCCTCCGAGATGTTCTTCGTCCTCGGCGGCTCCCTCCAGGTGCTCGTCGGCGAGGAGCTGACCGTCCTGCGGCAGGGCGACTTCCTCCTCGTCCCGCCGCACACCCCGCACGCCTTCGCGGCGGCGCCCGGCGCCGAGGCCGACGTCCTCTTCGTCTTCACCCCGGGCATGGCCCGCTTCGACTACCTGCGGCTGCTCGGCCGGGTCATGCGCGGCGAGGCGGACTTCGAGGAGATCAAGGCGTCCTCGGAGCGGTACGACAACCACTACGTGGACAGCCCGGTCTGGCAGGCGGCGCTGGCCGAGCGCGGCTGACCCGCTCCCGGGGCTCAGAGGCGGCGCGTCGCCAGCGAGAGCCGGTCCCGTGCGTCGAACAGCGCTTCCTTGACGGTCTGCTCGTGGGCCGGGGTGAGCCGCGCCACCGGCACCGAGCAGCTGAGCGCGTCCCGCGCCGGCGTCCGGTACGGCAGGGCGACCGCGAAGCAGCGCAGCCCGAGGGTGTTCTCCTCGCGGTCCACCGCGTAGCCCCGCTCGCGGATCGCGCGCAGCTCCCCGATGAGCTCCTCGCGGTCCGTGACCGTGTGCTCGGTCATCGCCGGCAGCGCCTCCGGGAGCAGGGCCCGTACCTGCTCGTCGGAGTGGGTGGCGAGCAGCGCCTTGCCCAGGGCCGTCGAGTGCGCGGGCAGCCGCCGTCCCACCCGGGCGAACGGCCGCAGGTGGTGAGTGGACTGACGGGTCGACAGGTAGACCACGTTGGTGCCGTCGAGCCGCGCGAGGTGGACGGTCTCGGCGGTGTCGTCGGAGAGCCGGTCGAGCGCCGGCCGCGCCGCCGCCACGACCTCGTCGCCGTCGATGTACGAGGTCCCCACCAGCAGCGCCCGCACCCCGATCCCGTACCGCGTGCCCGTCGCGTCCGTCTCCACCCAGCCGAGCTCGACCAGGGTGCGCAGCAGCATGTACAGGCTGGACTTGGGGTAGCCGACGGCCTCCTGGACGGCGGCGAGCGAGTGCATCCCGGGGCTCCCGGCGAAGTACTCCAGCAACTCCACGGTCCGCACCGCGGACTTGACCTGCGCTCCGCCCGCGTCGGCGTTCGTCGTGGCCATGCGTCCCCCCAGCCCTTGTGGAGACCGTCCGGTCGTCCATAGAGTCGCCCGTAGATCGTTCACCTACGGGAACGGCGTTCAGAATAGCGAACAGGGGTGCGGCGATGGCGGCAGAACCAGTGTGGAGTGTGGACCCGCGGACGGGGAAGCCGCGCGAACAGGTCGCGGTGGAGGCCACGGCCGACGAGGTCGACCTCGCCGTACGGGCCGCCCACGCGGTCCGCGGCAGCCTCGCCGACCGGACCGCCCGCGCCGCCTTCCTCCGTACCGCCGCCGACCTCCTCGACGAGGCCCGCGAGCACGTCATCGAGGCGGCCGACGCCGAGAGCGCCCTCGGGCCCGTCCGCCTCACCGGCGAACTCGCCCGCACCACGGCCCAGTTGCGGGCCTTCGCCGACGTCGTCGACGAGGGCGCCTTCCTCGACATCCGGATCGACCTCCCCGACCCGGCCGCCACCCCGCCCCGGTCCGACATGCGCCGCTGGAAGATCCCGCTCGGCGTCGTCGCCGTCTACACCGCCAGCAACTTCCCGCTCGCCTTCTCCGTCCCCGGCGGCGACACCGCGAGCGCCCTCGCGGCCGGCTGCCCCGTCGTCGTCAAGGCCCACCCGGACCACCCGGCGACCTCCGAGCTCTGCGCCTCCCTGCTGCGCCGGGCCGCCGTCAAGGCCGGCCTGCCCGAGGACGTCGTCGTCCTCGTCCACGGCTTCGACGCGGGCGTCGAGCTCATCCGCCACCCGCTGGTCGCGGCCGCCGGCTTCACCGGCTCGGTACGCGGCGGGCGGGCGCTCTTCGACGCCGCCAACGCCCGTCCCGTCCCCATCCCCTTCCACGGCGAGCTCGGCTCCCTCAACCCGGTGGTGCTCACCCCCGCCGCCGTCGCCCAGCGGGCCGAGGAGATCGGTGCCGGCCTCGCGGGGTCCATGACCCTCGGCGCGGGCCAGTTCTGCACCAAGCCCGGCTTCGTCCTCGCACCCGAGGGCGAGGACGGCGACCGCTTCCTCGCCGCGCTCACCGCCGGGGTCAGCGAGACCGAACCCGCCGTCATGCTCGACCACCGCATGCGGGACGCGTTCGTCGCCGGGGTCGCCGAGCGCGCCGCGCTCGACGGCGTCCACAGCCCCGTCACGCCCGGCGCGGGCGGCGCGCACACGGTCAGCGCCGGTGTCCTCGCCGTCGCCGCCGACCGGATCGCCTCCGGTGACCACCACCTCCTCCTGGAGGAGTGCTTCGGCCCCGTCACCGTCGTCGCCCGCTACGGCTCCCGCGCGGAGATCAGCGAGGTCCTCTCCCGGCTCCCCGGCAACCTCACCGCCACGCTCCACATCGCCGACGGGGACGCCGCGGACGCCGACGAGGACGCGGCCCCGCTCCTCGCCGAGCTGACCCCGCTCGCCGGACGGGTCCTCGTCAACGGCTGGCCCACCGGCGTCGCCGTCGCACCCGCCCAGCACCACGGCGGCCCCTACCCGGCCGCCACCTCCACCAGCACCTCGGTCGGCGCCACCGCCATCGAGCGCTGGCTGCGGCCCTTCACGTACCAGTCGACCCCGCAGCACCTGCTCCCGCCGGAGCTGCGCGACGGGAACCCGCTGGGCCTGCCGCGCCGCTGAGACCCGGCACGCCCCGGTCATGACGGGTGCCGGCCGTGATGACCAGGGCATGATCAGGACATGATCAGAATCGCGACCCTCGCCGACCTCGACGCCGTCACCGCACTCCACGCCGGGGACTCCCGTGCCGACTGGGCGGAGGCCGTCGAGCGAGGGGGCGCGCTCTGTGCCTGGCTGGGCGACGAGATCGTCGGCGCCGCCGCCTACGAGGAACACGGCGACGCCGTCGTCCTCACCCGGTTCCGCGTGAGCCCCGCCCACCGGCGCAAGGGCATGGGCCGGCAGCTCCACACGGGCTGCGTCGACGTCTGGCGCGCCGACCAGTTCACCCACGCCACCGTCGAGGTCCCCGCGGGGGACGCGTGCGCCCTCGCCTTCTGCGCGGTCCAGGACTGGGTCCCCGCCCCCGGCGCGCCCCGCTCCGGCGACCGCCTCGTGCTCCGGCTCACACTGACCTCCGAACCGGAATGAACCGGCCGCACGGGCGTGTTTTCGCCGGGGAACACCCCACCGGCAACCCTCGGAGAGAAGTCACATGCGCGTCGAGATCTGGAGCGACATCGCCTGCGCGTGAACCAACGGAACCACAGGTTACCGCGCGGGCGTTGACCTGCGGAGACGAACGCACGAAAGCCCCGCCCACGCGGCCCGGTGGCTACCGCTTGGACGGGGCGTAGAGGGTCCTACAGGGCGGCGCTCAAGGTCTCGCAGACTTCGGCGCTCGTCGGCCGGTCAGCGGGCGAGGGGCTGAGCATGCAGGGGATGAGCAGCCCCAGCACCCCCGGTACATTCACCGGCCTGTGAGGGCCCACCGCGATGGCTTGCCGCTGGACTTCGCGGGGCGCATCGTCTGGGTAGGCGACGTGGCGCCTCCCTGTCGCGCTGATGAACAGCGTCGCTCCCAGGGCGTACACGTCGGCCTCCCGCGTCGGCGTGGCCGTACCCGTCTCCAGGACGCTCGCCGAAATCTCCGGCGCCTCGTAGTGGACGAGACATCCCCGATAGGGGAAATCGTAGTCACGCGGAACCCTGCCACCCTGAGCGAGGGCGAGATCAATGAGAAAGGTCCCGGATGAACGCCCCATGATGAAGTGCGCGGGCTGAACGTCCCCGTGGACCCAACCCCCTTCGTGCAAGGCAGCGAGGGCGACGGCACACGACAGTGCTTCGCCGAGATCTGGTGCGGGTGCGTCCGAATCGGTTCGGTGCGGCTCCCACAGTTCGTAAAGGCTGTTGCCCGCCCGCCAAGGTTGGGCACTCCACGTGCCGCGATCCCATTCCCCACTGAGGATGCGTTCCTCGGTGAGCTGCCGGAGAATTGCAGCCTCCCGAGCAGGCGCAAGCGCAGTCCACGCGTGGGTCTTGGTGGGATAACCCACCTTCACCGCGTACGGGCCAAGATCCGTTTTGATCTCCCAGACGGTGGACCCGCGTCTGTTGAGAACGAGCCGCTTGTTCCCAGGATTCAGGAGCAATAGCGCGCCCTCAGGCGGTTCGTACGGTCCTTCGGAACTCATGCGTTCACCTCCAATAGCGGAGCCGACCCCCGTACGCCGGGAGTCGGCTCCGCTCACTTCACGGCCGGAGAGTACCTGCGATCAGACGGCCCGGTAGTCGCGCCCGCAGTCAGAGTCGCACTGCGCGGCGTTCTCGCCGTTCACGGTCCACAGGTCGTCCATGACCACGAATCCGTTGGCCTTGATCGCGTGAGCCGTCGCCTGGACGTCCTCAAGGACCCGGCCCCCGCCGCCAGGGCGCGGGTTGTGCTCCAGGAAGCGGCCCGCGTACTTGTTGCAGAAGTCGCGGTAGTCGGCGGTGTGCAGGATGAACGCGTGAAGCGCGCCGTCCACGTCGTCGGACGGGACCATCTTCACCGTCGCCGTGCCGACCGTGGCGAGGAACGCGAGGGCCTGATCCGTGGCGCGCTCCGCCTTCGCCTGGTCGTAGCCGAAGTGGATCACGGTGAACTCAGCGATGCTGTCGAACAGCTCCGGGTCGACCAGCGCACGGCCGGTGCGAAGGTCATTGGCGATAGCCGTCATGGCTGTTTCCTCCTGTTGGGTGTGGAGTACTGCACTTGAAACCCGCCCGCTCTTGCGGTCTCTCGACGGACGGGAATGGTGCCCGCTCTCCTCCCGGACGGAAGACGGGGGAGCCTTCGTTGTGAGATCACGGGAGGAGAGCGGAGTTCAGAGGTTCGCGCCGTGAGCCGGCCTATGCGGCGAGCCCCGCACAGCGCGTCCGGTGGAGCCTTGCGAGGGCGTCAAGCTGACGCCGTTCCCGCTCGTTTGCGGGCCGCACGCGGGTCCAGGGGGCAACCCATTCGAAACCCGTGGGCCGGACAAGGCGAACGACGCCCCCCGGGTTGAATCCGGCGACGACGCCGACCATCTCGTGAGAGGACTCGTAGACTTTGAGCCCGACGAAAAGACCGGTGTTCCCGTACGGCTCGGCCTTGTGGTTCACCACGCCCGGGGTCCGTACTCCCGGCTGAGCCGATTCGCTTCGGCCACGCGGTCCGTAAGCGCGTCCGACTGCCGCGCCGGGGACATTTCTTCCGGGTCGGCTTCCCATTCCCTACCCCCATTCAGCGGGCGAAGCTGGTAGCGCGGGCCGACGTGGCCCATCACGCGCCCCACGCGGCCCGTTCTCGTGTCGTGGACGACTTCCCCCAGCTCCCACACGCGAGGGTGCTCACGTGCGCTCTCAGGAGTGCTCACGGGGCCCCTTCCGCTCCAGTCCGTCACGCACGCGAAGCAGTACGGGCCGCGTGGGCTCCGCGTAGCCGCTCCGGGGTACCCACTCCGGCGCGAGTCGCCAGAACCCGCCCGCCTGTATCAGGGCGGCCAACTCGTTTAGGTCTTCGGTCTCGCGGGCGGGCTTGTGATCCATGTCCGGGGTCCTTCGCTGTGGCGTCGTCCCATGCGGTGATCTCTGCTCGCACTAGGCAACCGCGCCACTACGCCCGGCGGTACCGTTGCAACAGGGGCAGGACTTAAGAGCTTTAAGCGGCTTCACAGCGCGGGGAGTTGAGGACTGGTGGGCAACCCGGAACCGAACGCAGGGCTTGAGCGGCTGTACCGGGAAACTGGGTGGACGCTGCGCCAGTTCGCACAGGAGATCAACCGCTTGGGGACGGAGCGCGGCACGCCCCTGCGATACCGAGAGCCATCGGTGCACCAGTGGCTCAAGGGCCACAGGCCGAAAGAGGACGTGCGGCCGTTGATCCTGGAAGCCCTCGCCCGCAAGCTGCGGCGCCCGGTAACCCACAGCGAGGCCGGGTTTCGCACGACTCCCACAGATCAGCAGCTCTCCCACCCCAGTACGGTGGAGGGGCTGTTAGATCTGGGGAGGCAAGACATGGACCCGTCCCGCCGAAGCATCCTCGGCGTCGGCCTCTTCTCCGTTGCGCTGACCATTCCCAACTGGCCGGACGTGGTCGGCAGGATGGAAGTCGTTCAGAGAGGCGACGTGCAGCGCATAGGGATGGCCGATGTTCAGACCGTTTCCGCGATGACTGAGCGAATCTCTGAGCTAGACGACCAGTTCGGAGGGCGCACCGCCCGGCCCATGGCTGCCGCATTTCTGGTGAACACGGCGGCCCCATATCTGAGGATGGAAGGCCCGGAATCCGTTCGCAAAGCGATGATGGGTGCGGTTTCGGATCTTTGTTATCTGACGGGCTACATGGCAGTGGATGAGGGACTGCATGGGCTTGCGCAGAAGTACTACCTGAAAGCCCTTGAACTCGCCGGAGCATCCGAGGATCACTTGACGTTCTGCACGACCCTTCGAGGCATGAGCGTTCAAGCAGTCGATTTGGGGCACGGCGAGCAAGCAATGCGTCTCGCCGACGCTGCGGCGGCTGCCTCGCCACAAGCGGGACCGCGAATGCGAGCCTTTCTTGCGGGGCAGCAAGCCCATGCGGCAGCGCAGACAGGGAATCGTGTCCAAGCGCAGCGCTATTTGCGTGAAGCCGAAGTTGCCATGGAAAAGGCGGAGTCGCAGTCAAAGGCTTTCGGCTCGTATGACCCGTCGTCGCTCTTGTACCACACGAGCCAAGTCCGCTACGAGCTAGGCGATATCGCGGGATCGATCGAAGCCATGGAACAGTCGGATCGGATTCGGCAGAGTGTCTATAGGCGTGCCAGGGTCCGACATCGCTGCACTCTCGCCGAAAGGCAGTTCGAATTGGGTCATCTTGAAGCTGCTTGCCAGACGTGGAACCTTGCGCTGGATGATTACCCCAGCCTTCAATCTGGACGGGCGGACGACCGCATTCGAACCATGCACAGCAGAATTCGTCCTTTCTTGAAGAACCACGCGGCTCGTGATCTATTCGAGCGGGCCCGTCTGGTGACCCCGGAAAGACTGCTTCCGCAGTAAAGTCGAAAACCCCGCACCCGCCTTCCAGCTTGGATGGCGAGTGCGGGGCTTTCCTGCATCGGCGTATCAGCCGTTCTGTACTCCGGTCATACGTGCGGCAGCCTTGCCACCGAACACGCCCACCCCGCAGTAGAACTCAACGCGGGTTCGGTAAGCGGGCTTTGACTTCATCTCGCCAAGGTCGTCGGCCTGGACTCCGCCGTTAGTGAGTCCGGTCACCGCCCGGTCTTCCTCATTATTTCCGAATCGGACAGCGTAGATTTCCGACCCGTTCACGGTGGGGGCGAGGATGTCAGCGCCGGTACGGTCCTGTCCGGCGTCCAGAATGGGAATGCCGTTCCAGCGCGTGACCTCCTTACGAGTCAGATCTTCCCGGATCTGCTCGACGCCACCGACCCTTCGAGCGGCCGCACGAATCTTCCCGATGACGAGTGAATTCGTGTAGATGGCCCCGTTGCTGCCGTCCAGGCCGGGCACGGAGTCCACCAGCGCTTCCAGCTTGTCGAAGAATGCATAGGTGTCGGTTGTGCCGTTTCCAACAACCGGCATGTTGGCAGGCAGTACCTGTGAGCCGGCGAGCCGCTTCCGCAGACCGTCGAAGGACTTCGGGTCCTTGGCCACGTCACCGTTGAAGAATGTGTCATTGAACGTGCGGGCAGCGGCCTTAACCTTTGCTCGCGTCTGCTGTGCCCGCACGTCTGCAATGTTCCGGGTGCGGGCAATGAATGTGTCTACGTCCGCGTCTCCGCCGAGGATAACCAGCGTTTCGAAGAGCTGATTCACAACGCCCGTCGATTCGCTGTACGCGCCGCCCACGGAACGGAACTCCACACCGGGAAGGGCGGATTCTTCGTTGTAGGCATATGCGTTCCCATCGATCGACAGGAAGGGGATGCGGTCAAGAACGCTGGACTCCTGCGCGAACGTCTCGATTACGGCACGCTCAAGCTGCGTAATCGAGAACTTTGCGGATTCAGTGAGAGTCAAGGACATGCGTGTGAACTCCTCTGCTTAAGGAATGGGTGAGAGTAGGGGGCGGGCATCCCCGCGCAAATGTTCCAATGAGCCATCAGAGTTTTTTGCCTCCCTGCCGCTCAGTTGGCGGAGAGATTGGGGGTACCCCCCTGGTCAGTACGGCGGGCGCTCGGTCGATTCACGCCGCGAACGAGCCTCAGCAGCAAACCCGCCCGGCTGGTTCCGCGCGGTCTCGCGGTTGTGGCACGCCACGCACAGTGGACGAAGGTGCCTTGCTGCATCCGGGTTCGGATCTCCCCTCGCGATCAACTCGCGGCGAGACAGCGGGAAATGGTCGGCTACATTCGCCGCTCGACTGCACAGCACGCACCACGGATTGGCGTACAGGTAGGCACGCCGGATGCGCTGCCATTGCGTTGTATAGACAGCGCCACCACGCGACGCGCGTTCCTTCTCTGCCTGTCGCCTGTGCTCGGCACAGCGGCCCCCCGCCGTTAGCTCTGGACATCCGGGTATCGGGCAGGGGGTACGGGGCTTTCTGGGCATTGGGTCAGTCCGTCCCGGCAATGAACGCGTCCCGTGCGGTACGGCGTTCCTGTGCTTCCGCTGTGGCAATCTCGCGCGCCCGGTCGTCCGCCAGGCTCGTAAGGTCGCCGATCAAGTCGGCCTCGCCGATGGCAACGTTGGGAACGGCGTTGTAGTCCTCGCCTGCGTTCACCGCAGCGTTCTGCGCTTCAATTGAGATGTCCCACGCGCGGTAGCGAGCGGCTCGCATCTCCGCCCAAGCCTGGAACCACGGCTGTTCGGAGATGAGACGTGCGAAGCGCTCTCGCGGCTCGTCAGCGCTCTTGCGGGCGTCCTCGGCGGCCTGGTGCCGTTCGTCGTACACGCGGGCGTCATACGCCTTGCCGCGCGCTTCCTGGCGTGCGTTCTCTGCTTCCTGCGCTGCGGCCAACTCGGCTTCCGCAGCGGCGAGCGGGGACGTGCTCTTCTCGGCCGCAGCACGCAGCCTGGTCACCTTCGCGGCCAGAGTCTCAATGTTCGTCATGAGGTGAGTTGCCACCCCGCCGGCTCACCGAGCCGAGTCGGAGGGACGTTCCTTCCTTTTGGTTTCGGGCATGAAAAAGCCCCCGTGACTTGCTCAGGGGGACTGGTTCCGCTACGCGGTTTGCCGAATCTTGCGCTTGCGGTAGTCGGCCTGTTTGCACTTGGCCGAGCAGAACCGTCTAGGGCGGCCTCTGCCGGTCCATCCGGCGCTCTCGCCGCAGTGGGCGCAGCGAGCGGCCTTGCGGTCCTCTAGCGCGAACTGAGCGGCTTCTAGAAGGTCTTCCTGTGCGTTGATGCAGTCATAGCCCGCTTCGTCGTTGTAGTCGCAGAACCGCTTGCGCGGGTGCCACACCTCGAAGAGTTCGCCGCACAGCGGGCACGGCTTCATAGGCGGACGCTCTCGGGGCTTCCTTGCGCGGTGCGCCGCCTGTCGGCAGGCGGGGGAGCAGTAGCGCTCTTGGCGTCCACTCAGGTACTCGCCGCAGCGTTCACAGCGGTCTAGGTGGTCGTGATGGGAGTAGTGCCCCACGAGTGGGCGCCTCCTTGGGCTCGGGACGAATCGCGAAGACGAGTCACGGTCTCTGCTTCTTCCTTAGATTTCTTAGATCTTTCTGTTTTTTGTTACGCGTCAAAAAAATAAGTAACTCGTCACTCCTTCGCCTCCCTTCGCTGACGCTTGACGTTGCGCGCGTGCCATCCACGGCAGCCATCCGAGCAGAACCGGCGCGGGCGACCACGCCCCTCGTGCAAGACGGTGTTAGGGCAAGCGGGTCGCTCGCAGGGCAAGCCTCGGGAGAGGTCGTTCATTCGTCCTCACAGGTGGTAGAGAGACAGAAGTTGAGCAGCAGAGAGCCCCGGGGGCTACGTGCGTCCTCCGGGGCTCTGTTGGTTGACCGGGCTAGGCAGCCTTGCGCGTAGCCCTGGTCTTTTCGACGTGATCGTAAGCCGCGTCTAGCGGCTTTTCGTTCGTCGCGGTGTCAATCCATTCGATGGAGAGTCGTTTGTCGATCGGTGTGCGGTCGCCTCGCCCCTTTGGCGGGCTAAGGACAATCTTCTTCATGGCGGCCCGTAGTAGCGCGCGCTGGCCGCTGGGTCCTGCATTCTCCCAAAGCTGCGTCAATGCTCTTGGCTCCATGAGGGTGCTCAGGTCGGCATCCTTTGCCAGTTCCTTCAGTTCTGATTTCATCGAAGAAATCTGCACTGAGAGCTCTCCGCGAAGCGCTTCATATCGGGATTCGTCCATTCCCCCGCCCACGAAGTACTCTTTCTGGAGCCTGAGTTCCCGTGATGCCGCACTCTCCAGTGCTGCCGTTACCTCCTGCTTTCGCTTCTCCTTGGCGGGGTCCTTGTAGTCCAGCCACTTGCGTGCGATCGCGTGGATTACGTCGGACTCCGGCGAGAGGCTGAGTATGTGTGTCTCCCACAACCCGGAAACTGCATTGTCGATCCGTGCTCGGTCCGTTGACATTCCCTTACAGGAGGACGCTCCTTCTCGTTGGCGAGCTTGGCATCGGTAATTCACTCCGCCGTTCTCCATCGGTCCCTTGCAGTGGCCGCACCGGAGAATGTCTGTCAGGACGGCAACGATTTCTCGCTTCCCGCGTGACCGGTCACCTATCGAGGTTCCGGGCTGCGCGCGTTCCGAGAGAATCTGATTGATCTTGACGTGTTCGGCGAACGTGATGACTCCTTGTCCGCATGAGATGGGGTGACCGTTCTTGTCCAGCAGCGGGGTCCCGCCCCGGTGGTACTTGTCCAGCTCGTTGCCGTGCTCGTCTTTCATTTTTTCCCGCTGGGGAACCAAACCGGCCCACGCCACAGAGTGTGCGAGGCTGATAATCCCTGAGTCCGTCCACTTGCGCCCGTGGCGCGTCTTACGGCCTTCGGTGTTCAGTTTGTCTGCGATCCATGCGGGAGTCTTGCGGTTGAGTAGATAGACCGCGATTCGGCGGGCGGTCGGGTACTCCTTCGGCAGGTGGAATAGTTTCCCTGATCCCTTGGGGGAGTGGAGGCCATACGGGGCTACCCCTCCGTTCCATTTCCCTTCCATCTTGTTCGCGAGCACGCTCAGCTTCGCGAAGTGGGAAATGTCTGCTGCTTGCTCGCGCGCTTGCTCCGAAAGGATAGCCAGGATCATTCGAGACTTGGACGAGTCAATTCGCTCAGCCACGACATAGATGCGGGCCTTTTTGGTGTCGAACTCGTCAAGCAGTAGGCCGACCTGTCCCATTCCGCGTCGCGAGAGTCGACTTGTCTTGTAGACGGTCAGCGTTTTCGAGAGTCCTGCTATTACGGCTGCCGTCGCCTTCTCGAACTCTTCTCGTCGGACGCTTGCCTTGCTGGCGCTCCGCTGCTCAAACCACAAATGCCGAACTTGCTTGTTTTCGCTCCGAGTGTGGTGGCACATTTCTCGGACTTGCTGCCGGAGAGCGGCGAGGGTGTCTTTCTTCTTGCTCCGCCGCAAATACATTTCCACGAGGTCGATCGGTTCGCCCGTGGCGGGCTCCCACAACCCCAACTCTCGAAGCTCGTCGTCTTCGAACCCGAGCGCGCGCAGCGTGGGACGGTCTTCGCGTTCCATGGTCATCCGTTCGCCGAAGGTGACCACCTCCTGAGACTGCGGGGTCGTGCGGCTCTACCCGTAGTGGGGACGGAAAGTACCCCCCCATCCGACCCCCGCTGTAGGGGCCGAAGGGTTCCCGCCTCCCCGAGAGTGTTCCGGGGGGTGTGTTCCCTTGCGGGGACCAGGAGTTCCCGGATGTCTCCGTGGGTGCTCTCACGGTGTTGTAAGGGTCAAGGAATTCCCAATGCCCTGTAGGGAGTGACGAGTCCCTCCTCATGGGGAGGCCAGCAAGTTCCCCACCCTCTGTAGAGAGCGGGAAGTGCCTGCCTCCCCCTTGTAAGGACGGAGAGATTCCAGCGAGCACGTTTCCGCAGGTCAAGCGTGGTATGGCTCCGTTCGTCCACGCCTGCCCCTGGTGCTACATCGGCAAGGCCCGCTTCGAGAAGGGCCTCGCGGCCTTCGCCCACCGCGACGATGTCGAGGTCGTGCACCGCTCCTTCGAGCTCGACCCGAACCGCGCCAAGGGCGACACCGGCCCCGTCCTGGAGATGCTGGCCGCGAAGTACGGCCGCACTCTCGACGAGGCCCGCGCCATGGAGGCGCACGTCGCCTCCAACGCCCACTCCGAGGGCCTCGGCTACCTCGCCGACGGCCGCGACCACGGCAACACCTTCGACATCCACCGCCTGCTCCACCTCGCCAAGGAGCGCGGCCGCCAGAACGAGCTGCTCGACCTGGCCTACCGCGCCAACTTCGCCGAGGAGCGCTCCGTCTTCGACGACGAGACCCTGGTGACCCTCGGCGTCGAGGCCGGTCTCGACGAGGCCGAGGTCCGCTCCGTCCTCGCCGACTCCACCGCCTACGCCGACGCCGTGCGCGAGGACGAGCGCGAGGCCGCCGAACTCGGCGCCAACGGCGTCCCGTTCTTCGTCCTCGACCGTCGCTACGGCATCTCCGGCGGCCAGCCCGCCGAGGTCTTCACCCAGGCCCTCGAACAGGCCTGGCAGGGCCGCGCCCTCCAGCCGGTCGGCGGCGCGGAGGCGGAGGTCTGCGGCCCCGACGGCACCTGCGAGGTCCCCGGCGCCTGACCGGACACCCGACCTGACCTGCAAAAATAAGCGGACCTTGGGTTTCCCCACGCACCATTCGCGATTGACGGGCGTGCGCGGGGAATCCAGGGTGGGGACATGGAATCCCTGCACCAGCCGCTCGGCGGAGCCGAGTTCGCGCCCACGAAGACGTACCTGAACACCTCCGTCTGCGGCCTGATGCCCCGCCGGACCGTCGAGGCCGTCACGCTCCTCGCCGGGCAGACCGCCGACGGCCGGCCCGACGGCGCGGGCGACTTCGACGTCGTCGAAGAGGCCAGGGCCGCCTACGCGCGGCTCGCGCACGTCCCGCACGAGCGCGTCGCCCTCGGCAGCTCCGTCGGCGTGCACACCGGGATGATCGCCCAGTCGATGCCGCCGGGCGCCGAGATCCTCTTCCCCGAGGGCGACTTCTCCTCCCTCATCACCCCCTTCACCGTCCGCGGCGACCTCAAGGTCCGCTTCGCGCCCCTGGAACGGCTCGCCGAGTCCGTCCGCCCCGAGACCGCCCTCGTCGGCTTCTCCGCCGTGCAGTCCTCGGACGGCCGCACCGCCGACCTCGCCGCCGTACGGGCCGCCGCGGCCGCCCACGGCGCCCGGACGCTCCTCGACGCCACCCAGTCCGCCGGCTGGCTGCCGCTGTACGCGGGGGACTGGGACTTCACCGTCGCCGGCGCCTACAAGTACCTGCTCTGCCCGCGCGGCGCGTCCTTCCTCACCGTCACCGAGGAGGCGCAGCGGGAACTGCTCGCCATCCACGCCAACTGGGTGACGGGCGAGGAGCGGTACGCCAACAGCTACGGCCCCGTCCGCGAGCCCGCCCGCTCCGCCCGCCGCTTCGACGAGCCCCCGGCCTTCCTCTCGTACCACGGGGCCGCCGCCTCGCTCGCCCTCCTCGAAGAGGTCGGCATCGAGACGATCGAGGCCCACAACAAGGGCCTCGCGGCCCGCTTCCGGGCCGGGCTCGTCTCCCTCGGCCACACCCCGGTCGCGGACGACTCGACGGTCGTCGGCATCCCCGGCCTCGGCGACCGCGCCGACGCGCTCGGCGCCGCCGGCGTGCTGATCTCCTCCCGCGCGGGCAACCTGCGGGTCTCGTTCCACCTCTACAACACGGCGGCGGACGTCGACCGGGCCCTGGACGTCCTGGCGGGCTGACCCCCTCCCGCACGGCCGAAGGGGCGGGGCCCCGTCGACCGGACCCCGCCCCCTCCCCGTACGCGGTGTTACGCCCAGGCCTCCGCCGCCGCGCGGCGCGCGCCCTCCAGGTCCACCGGACGCCCGGTCTCGCCGAGCGCCGCGCCCAGGGCGGCGAGCGAGGACTGCACGGCACCCGGGGTCGCGTCCACGCCGTAGTGGTTGACCCGGATCATCTCCTTGGCGAGGGCCCCGCCGCCCGCGATCAGCGGCAGCGACGGGTCCGCGGAGAGGGCCTTCGCGACCAGCTCGGAGGCGTCCACGCCCTCCGGGGAGCGCAGCGTCGTCGCTACCGGGGCCGCGTCCTTCGCCTCGTACACGTACGGTTCCAGGCCGCCGCCCAGGGCCAGCGCGCCCGCGCGGGTCGCCGCCGCGGCCCTCGCGTGCCGGGCCATCAGCGCGTCCAGGCCCTCCGCCTCGATCCGCTCCACGCACGCCTCCAGGGCGAGCATCTCCAGCTGCGCCGGAGCGTGCAGCAGCGCCTTGCGGCCGCCGTCGATCCAGCGCTCCTTCCAGTCGAGGAGGGAGAGGTACGAGCGGCGCGGCGCGGCCGGGTTGGCGGCGAACCGCTCCCACGCCCGCGCGCTCACCGACACCGCCGACACGCCGGCCGGACCGCCCATCGCCTTCTGCGCGCCGATGATGCACATGTCGACGCCCCAGGCGTCCGGCAGCACCGGCTCCGCGCCGATCGACGCCACCGCGTCCAGGTAGAACAGCGCGCCGTGCGCCCGGACGACCTCGCCGATCTCCGCGACCGGGTTGGTGTTGCCGGTCGCCGCCTCCGCGTGCACGAGCGACACGAAGTCGATCTCGGGGTGCTCGGCGAGCGCCCGCTCGACCTGCTCCGCCGTCACCGCCGTGTGGAAGGGCACCTCCAGGTCGACGACGGTCGCGCCGCAGTCGCGCAGCCAGTTGCCGAAGGTCTGGCCGTACGGACCGGTGACGACGTTCAGCGCGGTCGAACCGGCCCGCGCCCCGCTGCGGATGCACCCCTCCAGCGGCAGCAGCGCCTCGCCCTGGGTGATCACCACGTCCTGCTCGGTGGAGAGCAGCGCGGCCACCCGGCGCTCGATCGACGCGAAGTGCGCGGCGGTCAGCGGGGCCAGGTCCAGGAGCGGGTGTGTCACGGTCACGGCGGTGCCTTCTTCGCGTTCGGTACAGGTCGGTACGGGTCGGTGGAGGGAGGTGCGGGTCGGTGAGGGCCCGGTACGGCGGAACGGGCCCACGCTCAGGGTACCGAGCGGTACGCGGCGGGCCCCCGGGCCACCCGTACACCACTGGGGCAAAAGGGATCTTCCCCTCGGTGCAACCTTCTTCGGGCACCGCGTGTCCAACTGGACGACGGACCGGGCACGGGCCCCGTCCGGCACACCCCCGCAGCCGCCCGGAACCCTCCGAATCGGGAGCCGCTCCATGCGCAAGCACCGTTCCGCCGCCCTCGCCGCGGCGACGCTCCTCCTCCTCACCGGCGCGGGCATCGCGACCGCCCCCGCCGCCTGGGCCGGCGTGCCCGGCAGCACCCGCGCCGACGACCGCAACCAGGACTTCGACGGCGACGGCTTCGACGACGTCCTCGTCGGCGCCCCCGGCGCGACCGTCGGCGGCAAGCGCGGCGCCGGCCTCGTCACCGTCCAGTACGGCTCGCCGAACGGCATCGACACCCGCGCGGCCACGGTCGTCAGCCAGAACACGTACGGCGTGCCCGGCGGCGCCGAGGCGGGCGACTCCTTCGGCGCCGCCGTCGCCACCGGCGACCTCGACGGCGACGGCTACGACGACGCCGTGATCGGCGCCCCCGGCGAGGACATCGGCACCCGCGCCGACGTCGGCGGCGTGATCGTCCTGTGGGGCTCCCCGCACGGCCTCGTCGGCACCGACAGCCGCTGGCTCGACAGCCTCCTCGGCCCGGTCGCCGGGGCCCGCTTCGGCTCCGCGCTCGCCGCGGCCCGGTTCACCGCCGAGACCCCGGGCGACCAGCTGGTCGTCCTCGACCGGCGGGCCGTGGAGAAGCACGTCTTCGGCCCCGCCGACCTCGCGGCCGGTGCCCGGGCCACGGCCGGCGCCCGCGCCCACGGCGCCCGGGCACTCGACCCCGCCGCGCTCGCCCGGGCCGGAGCGCGGACCGCCCAGGCGCCGACGGCCTACCGCGACCTCGTGGCCAGGTCCGCCACCACCGGCGACTACGACCGGAACGGCTACGCGGACCTCGTGATCGGCGGCGTCACGACCGGCGCCGAGCCCGGCCACGGCTGGTCCTGGTACCTCGCGGGCGGCGCCGCCGGCCTCGACTACCGGCGCGATCTGCGCGGCGGCCCGGTCGTCGCCTCCGGGGACGTCAACGGCGACGGCTACGACGACCTCGTCACCGGCGAGCCGCACAGCCCCGACGACGGCGGCGACACCATGACCGGCGGCCTCGTCGGCGTCTACCACGGCGGCCGGGGCGGCCTCGCCGGAGCCACCGGCGTCGGCACCCCGCCCCGGTGGTGGACCCAGGACTCCCCTGGCGTCCCGGGCGCCAACGAGCGCGGCGACGGCTGGGGCGGCGACCTCTCCCTCGGCGACACGAACAAGGACGGGTACGCGGACCTCGCCGTCGGCGCCCCCGGCGAGGACAACGGCACGGTCGCCGACGCCGGCATGGTCACCGTCCTGCGCGGCTCCTCCCGCGGCCTGACCGCGACCGGAGCCGCCTCCTGGACGCAGAACACCGCCTCCGTCCCCGGCGTCGTCGAGAGCGGCGACCGCTTCGGCGCCCAGGTCCGCCTGGTCGACCCGAACGGCGACGGCCGCTTCGGACTCCTCACCGCCGCGCCCGGCGAGGACACCGGCGACGGCTGCGTCTGGGTCTTCCCGGCCCGCACGGGAGGGCTCACCGCCACCGGCTCGTGGACCTTCAACCCGGCGTCGTTCGGCGGCCCGTACCTCGACGCCCGCTACGGCTCCGCGATCGACGAGTAGCCGATTGGCCCCGGGCACCCGCCCTCGTACAGTGCAGCCATGAGCGATCACGCGGTGCTGCAGGTGAAGGGGCGGGTGCTCGTCGGCCCGGAGGACGTACGCGACGAACTGTGGTGCGTCGACGGACGGATCACCTTCGAACGGCCCCCCGCGGCGACCCTCGCCGAGGCCGTCACCGTCGAGGGCTGGGCGCTGCCCGGCCTCGTCGACGCCCACTGCCACGTCGGCCTCGACCGGCACGGCCCGGTCGACGAGGTCACCAGCGAGAAGCAGGCCCTCACCGACCGGGACGCCGGCACCCTGCTCATCCGGGACGCGGGCTCGCCCTCCGACACCCGCTGGATCGACGACCGCGAGGACCTCCCGAAGGTCATCCGCGCCGGACGGCACATCGCCCGCACCCGCCGCTACATCCGCAACTACGCCCACGAGATCGAGCCCGCCGACCTCGTCGCGTACGTCGGCCGCGAGGCCCGGCGCGGCGACGGCTGGGTCAAGCTCGTCGGCGACTGGATCGACCGCGAGGCCGGCGACCTCACCGCCTGCTGGCCCCGGCCCGAGGTCGAGGCGGCCATCGCCGAGGCGCACCGGCTCGGCGCCCGCGTCACCGCGCACTGCTTCGCCGAGGACTCGCTCCGCGACCTCGTCGAGGCGGGGATCGACTGCGTCGAGCACGCGACCGGCCTCACCGAGGACACCATCCCGCTCTTCGCGGAGCGCGGGGTCGCCATCGTCCCCACGCTGGTGAACATCGCGACCTTCCCGCACCTCGCCGACGGCGGCGAGGCCAAGTTCCCGCGCTGGTCGGCCCACATGCGGCGGCTGCACGAGCGGCGGTACGACACCGTCCGCTCGGCCTTCGACGCGGGCGTGCCCGTCTTCGTCGGCACGGACGCGGGCGGCTCCCTCGCCCACGGCCTGGTCGCCGAGGAGGTCGAGGAGCTGACGAAGGCCGGCATCCCGGCGCTCGACGCCCTCGCCGCCACCACCTGGACCGCGCGCTCCTGGCTCGGCCGACCCGGCCTCGAGGAGGGCGCCCCGGCCGACCTCGTCGTCTACGCGGAGGACCCGCGCGCCGACGTCAGGGCGCTCGCCGCGCCCCTGCGGGTGGTCGTGAACGGGCGGATCGTGGCGTGATCTTGGCCGGAACCCGCTTGGCCGTTTCGCCGCTGACGGCCACGGAGAGTCCGGCTCTAGCCTGAGCGCCGCGCGTCTCTCATCCGCTCACACCCAGAGGGGGTACTCATGTCCACCGTGCGGAAGACCTTCGCCGTTCTGGCCACGACCGTGCTCATGTCCATGGCGTTCGCCGGCACGAGCGAGGCCGCGACGAGCGACTGCGAGTGGTGGTTCGACCCGAACTCGTTCTACTGCCAGAAGTACTAGGTCCGGGCGCGGAACGGCCCGCCGGCGGGGACCGGCGGGCCGTTCGCGTACCTCTTCCTCCGGTCAGGCCCGGCGGAAGAACGCCAGCCTGGCCTTCTTCTCCGGGATGAAGACCTCCGGCAGGTCGACCTCGGGGAGGACGACCTCGGGGCCCAGCTCGAAACCGGCCCGCTCCATGCGGGCGATGGCCTTCTCGTTGGCGGCGTCCGGCTCGACCACGATCCGGGTGTGCTCGCGCAGGCTGAAGGCGATGAGCGCGGTCAGGAGACCGGCGGTGAAGCCGGGGCGCGGGGCGGCGCCGGGCGCCACGAAGAGGTGCACGCCGATGTCGCCGTCCTCGACCTCGTAGCACTCGCTGACCCGGTCGGCCCCGGGCTCGTACGTCTGGAAGAGCGCGGCGGGCTCGCCGTCGAGCTCCACCAGGAAGCCGTGGTGCGTGGTGAGCGAGTCCAGGTGGGCGTAGATCTCGCGGACCTGCTCGACGGTGGTGCCGTTCATGCCCCAGAAGCGGCCCCGCTCCTCGTTGACCCAGCCGTGCAGGAGCACGGCGTCGCGGTCGGGGTCGACGGGCCGGACCGTGACGGTCCCGAACCCCTCGACGGCGTGGACGTACGGCGTGGTGGGCGTGGGGGCGGTGGTCATCCCTGCTCCTTGGTGAGGTACTGCCAGTCGGTGGTGACGGGGGCGAGCTCGCCCCGCAGCCACAGGGGGAGCTGATCGCGGTGGTGCGGGTCGCCGGGCACGCCGGAGGCCCCGAACGGCACGATCCAGCGGCTGCGTTCGCGGTCGGCGAGGTCCCAGACGTACCGGGCGGCCGAGGCGCGGGCGCTGCGGTCGGTCCAGCCGGGCACGCTCGACGTCGACAGGACGCAGTCGTGGTCGCCGGCGAGCCCCGGCCACTGGTCGTCGTCGGCGTCGGGCAGCGCCTGCCAGGGCGCGAGCCGGTGGGTCGTGCCCCAGGCGGCCGGCGGGTCGCCCGCACCGACCTCCTCCAGGGCCTCGCGGACGATCCGCTCGACGTCCCCGGCCGGTACGGGCCCGGCCGTCAGGAGGGTCTCCAGGGCGAAGGCGACGCGCGGGCCGAGGGCCAGCCAGGGGCGGAACAGCTCCGGGTACGGGGCGGGTTCGCGCAGCGGCACGAAGGCCTCGTGCGCGGCGAGCCGCCGCACGACGGCGCCGCGCACGGCCGCGTACAGCCCGGCGTCGGTGCTGTCGGCGGCCATCCGCCGGTCCCAGGCGAGCAGCCGCGCGCGGACCGCGGAGGCGGCGGGCGACAGCCCGTCCGCGTGCCGCCCGACCGCCGCGAGGAGCGGGGCGGCCGAGGGGTTGTCGGTGTCGCCGTGCACGGCGGCGGTGGTGTCCGGCGTCCACTCCGCCGAGGCGTCGAGGAGCGCGCCGATCCGGGCGGCCCGGTGCGGCGGCGCGAACTCGACGCCGAGGGGGGCGGCGAGACCCCGGGCGTTGGCCATGACGGCGTGGCCGTCGACCTCGGCGCGGGGGAGCGGCGCCGCCCCGGGCGCCCACGCGTGCGCCGGCTCCCAGGCGGGCACGAGCCGGAGGGAGTTGGTCCGGTGGCGTACGGGGACGTGGCCGGCGACCCGGTGGAGGAGCCCGCCCTCGGTGTCGGCGGCCTGGACGACGTTCACCGGCTCGACCCAGCCGTCGAGGGCGGCGTCCACGTCGCCGACGGTCCGGGCGCGCAGCAGCGCGGGGAGCGTGCCGAACCCGAGCTCGCCGGTGACGCGCGGCGGGTACCGGAGGGCGACGGCGGTCCACTCGGTGCCCTCGGGGGACTCCGCGGCGGCCCCGTCGGCCGGCTCGTCGTCCACCCCGATGACCACCGGGCCGCGCTCCGTCTCGACGACCTCGATCACGACCGGCTCGGCGCCCGCGACCTCGATCTTCTCGGTGTGCGCGGCGGCCGGGGCCCAGCCCCCGGGGCCGTACGCCTCCACGCCGCCGTCCGGGAGCCGCCGCAGCCGCTCGCGGTACAGGTCCTGGTAGTCGGCCATGGCGTTGGTGATGGCCCAGGCCACCGACCCGGTGTGGCCGAAGTGGGCGAGCCCGGGGACGCCGGGGACGGCGAGGCCGACGACGTCGAACTCCGGGCAGGAGAGCCGGATCTGCTGGTAGACGCCGGGCGCCTCGATGAACCGGTGCGGGTCGCCCGCGACCAGGGCCGCGCCGCTCGCGGTGCGCTCGCCGGAGACCACCCAGCCGTTGGAGCCGGCCGTGCCGGGCCCGTCGGTCGCGAAGAGCTCGGTCCACTCCTCGCCGAGACGGCGGGCGACCTCCTCCCGCCAGAGCTTGGTGGGGAAGCCGGCGAAGAGGATGTGGGTCGAGAGCCAGACGGCGAGCGGGGTCCACGGCTCCCACCGCCCGGGCGCGAGCCCGGTGGCGGCGAACTCGGGTGCGCGCGAGGCCCCGCCGGCGAGGCCGTCGTTGACCCCGTCCACGTACGCCCGGAGCCACGCGGCCGCCGGGGCGTCGGTCTCCTCCAGGCGCGCGAGGCAGCGGCGGGCGGTGTCGGCGAGCCGGGCGCGCCGGACGAAGGTGTCCCAGCCGAGCTCGGCGGCGCCGAGGAAGGCGGCCGTGGTGCCCTGCGCCCGGTGCCGCTCGACCTCCAGCTGCCAGGCGCGGTCGCGCGCGGTGACGCGGCCCTGGGCGAAGGCGAGTTCCGCGGGGTCCGCGGCGCGCAGATGAGGGACGCCCCAGGCGTCCCGGTAGACCTCGATGCTCAACGGAGACCCCGATCCCGTCCGTGTTCTTCCGTGCAGCCTTAGGTTAGGCTGACCTAAGTAACTTACAGGAGTGCGGGGGAGGAGAACACGGTGGGGCATGGCTGGCAGGGGGCGGTCCTCAGGCTGATGCGCGGCAAGGACTTCACGTTCACCGTGACGGGCGCCGAGCAGGTCACCGAGGACTACCGCAGGGTCCACTGCACGGACGGCGGCCTGCTCGCCGCCGCCGGGGTCCACCCCACGATGTGGGTGCGGCTCTGGTTCGACGACCAGGGCAAGCCGCACCAGCGCGCCTACACCCTGGTCGACCCCGATCCGGCCGCCGGCACCTTCAGCCTCGAGTTCGCCCTGCACGACGGCGTCGCCAGCCGCTGGGCCCGCGACTGCGCCCCCGGCGACACCGTCGACGCCACCCTCCAGGGCACCGGCTTCGAGCCCCTCGACCCGCTCCCCGCCCGGCTGCTCGTCGTCGGCGACGCGGCCTCGCTGCCCGCCGTCAACTCCCTGCTCGACGCGCACCCCGAGACCCCCGCCACCGTCTGGTTCGAGACCCAGCACGCCTCCGACGACGCGCTCCCCTTCCGCCTCGACCCGGCGCGCCACGAGCGGCGCCCGGTGCCGCGCGCGGGCGGCGAGCTGGTCGCCCGCGTGAAGGCCGAACTGCCCGCGCTCCTGGTCCCCGGCGCGTACGTCTGGATCGCCTGCGACACGGTGACCACCCGCGCCCTCGCCGCGTACGTCCGCAAGGAGCTCGCCGTCCCCAAGGAGCGCGTCCACGCGCTCGGCTACTGGCGGGCCGCCTGAGCCCGTCCGGGCGGGCGCCGGGTTGACGATCCGTTACCCGGCGCCGTGGCCTGTCGTTGTCACTCCTCCGGCACGCGCCCGCGCGTGTTCGCTCGTACGAAAGACGCGGGGCGTGCGGGAACGGTTGTGTCGAGAAGATTCGAAAATGAGCACGGAAACCCCCCTTTGGAGTGAACTCACGTCAGGCGACTGTCGGTTCACTCTCCGTGCGTAAAGATTCCGGTGTCTCAAGTCGCCGAGGCCGCGCGGACCCACTGTCCCCGTGGTGAGCGGCCCGGCGGCGCCATGTTCTCTTGTGGGGGTTCCACCATCGTGAACAGCAACACCTTCCGCACGCCCGTACGTCGCACGGCCGCGGCCGCGACGGTCGCCGCCCTGGCCGCGGGGCCCGTCCTCCTCCTGGCCCCGGCGGCGCACGCCACGGGCGGCGAGGGCGAGGGGCGCGCCACCGCCGTCGTCCTGCGGGCGGGCCTGGACGTCAAGCTCCTCGGGGAAGCGGTGAAGGTGCCGCTGCGCACCTCCTTGAACGAGGTCAGCGCGCCGCAGTCGGAGGACGCGACCGCGCTCTCCGTGAAGGTGCAGGGGGCCGAGGGCGGCGAGCCGATCGACATCCTCGCCGCCGATGTCGCCACCTCCACGGCCACCGTCGACGAGAAGAAGTCCGAGGGGCTCGTCAACCTCGTCAAGGCGAAGGTCCACGTCCCCGGCCTGCCGCTGCTCTCCCTGATCGAGGTCGAGAAGGTCACCTCCAAGGCGCTGTGCGAGGTGGGGAAGGCGCCGGTCGCCGAGTCCAACGTCCTGGGCCACGTGACCGTCCTCGGCAAGAAGACGACCCTGACCACGGCCGGCCGCACCGAGATCGCCGTACCGGAGGTCGGCACGGTCACCCTCGACCTCTCCCGTACGTCCACGACCTCCCGCACCGCCGCGGCGACCGCGCTCGAACTCGCCGTGAAGGTCGACCCGCTGAAGCTGGGGGTCGCGGCCGTGGACGGCACCGTGACGCTCGCCGAGGCCACCTGCGAGACGCCCGAGGGGCCGGCGCCGACCGAGAAGCCCACCCAGAAGCCCACCGCGGAGCCCACGGAGCAGCCGACCGAGAAGCCCTCCGAGCGGCCTTCCGAGCAGCCCTCGCCCTCCGCGCGGCCCAGTGGCGACGGCGGCGTGAAGACCAACAACGGCGGCACCACCCCGACCGAGCACCTCGCCGAGACCGGTGGCAGCTCCGCCACCCCCTACGTCGCCGGGGGCGCGCTCGCCCTCCTCGTCGCGGGCGGCGGCGCGCTCGCGCTCACCCGCAACCGCGCCCGCTCGCGCGGCTGACGGCCCGAGGGGGACGCGCCGGGGGGCGCGGGAGGGGAGGCGGGGGCGCGGGGCGGGCGACGGTGACGAC